>JAEXXR010000241.1 GCA_023405705.1 Actinomycetes bacterium | reverse complement strand
CCTGCGCACTCAGCCCCGCCTGCGACGCCGTCGAGCGCATCGACCGTGACGCGGTCGGCCAGTCCGTCGAGCACGCCGGCGGCGGGCGCCGCGGGCTCGGCGCGCGCCACCTCACCCGACGCCCGCGAGTTCGGCATCGAGTGAAGGGAGCGACCGTGCACCTCTCAACCCGCATCGACCACGCGCCATTGCGCGCGATCGCCGCGGCCGCCGCCGCAGCCGCGGCAGCCGCGGTCCTGGCTATCAGCAGCACGCAGACTCAGATCATCCGTCGTGCCGCCGGGATCCCCGCGAACGCCGGCGGCTTGGAGGGCTTCGTCCAGACATGCGACGCCCTTGTGACGCCGTGTCTGGTCGCCGCGGCCGCGGCGACGCCGCTGGCGGCGATCGGCGGCGGCGTCGCGATGGCTTTCGGCTCGCGCCGCGGCCTCCAGATCGTCATCACCGCGCTGGGCATCCTCGCGCTGCTCGGCAGCGTCAAGGGCATCGTGGCGTGAGAGCGGCGATCGACATGAACGCCCTGGCCGCCCTCCGATCCCGCTGGGCGCCGCTGCGGATCCTGCTCTGCGGCGGCGCGCTTGCACTCGCGCTGCTCGTCCTGCAGGCGCTCGTCAGCCCTGCGCGGGCAGACGCGATCCTGGGACTTCCGGACCCCGCTGAGATCGTCAAGGACGGCGTCAAGTCGTCCTTCGACTTCGTGCTCAAGGAGCTGTTCGGCGGGATTCCGACGAAGGTCACCGAGGCGGCTGTCTCCTGGCAGCTGCACCTGCCGTCCGAAGCGTTCAGCAGCAGCAACGTCGCCGAGCTGAACCGGACCACCACGGCGGCGGCGTTCGCGCTGCTGAGCCTTGTGATGACCGCTGCGGTCCTGCGCCTCTGGCTGTCCGGCGTCCTCGAAGGCGGTGCCGGCGGCGTCGAAGGGATCACCGGCTTCGCGCGTGGGATCGCTGCCGCGCTCGGCGTCATCGCGTGGCCGTGGGCGTTCGACGCGTCGATCGCGCTGGTGAACAGCCTCACCTACGAGTTGATCCACGCGCGCTCCGTCCACGACGACGTCTCGCGCATGCTCGGCGCCGCCGTCGGCATCTCGCTGACGGGCGGGCCCGTCGGGCTGCTCGCGAGCATCGTCGTGGTGGTCGTCGGCACCCTGCTGATGCTCGGCCTCTTCACGCTGCACATCGTCCTCGCCAGCGCACTCGTCGTGATGTTCGTCGGTGGACCGTTGCTGATCGTCCTGGCGCCGTTCCCGGGAACGGCCTGGATGTCCGCGCTCGCCTTCCGCGCCTTCACCAGCCTGCTCGCTTGGCCGGTGATCTGGGCGATCTGCTTCGCCAGCTTCGCCGCGGTCTTCAACGATTTCGTCACATTCAGAGGCGACGGCGGCGTTCTCGACAAGGCGTTGATCGCTCCGCTCACGGGCGTCGCGATGCTCTGGCTCTGCGTCCGGCTGCCGCTGCTCGCGACGAAGGCGTCGATGCTCGGTCTCGCCGGCGCCGGCACGCTCGGCTTCGCGGCACGGTACTTCGCGGTTCGTCAGATCGGTGCGCAGCTCGGTGCGGGCGGCGATGGCACCGCGACCCCAAACCACCGAGCGGGTGGGGTTGGATCGACGGCGACCGCTTCCGCCGCCGATGCGGCCACGCCCAGCGCAGGGCGGACTCAGCCGCGGCCGACGCCGACGTCGCCTGCGACGGACGGAATCGCCGGCGCGCCGCCCCAGCCGTCGCCTTCGCCTGACCCTCAGCTGGCCGCGAAGACCGACGATGCCTTGGAGCCGGTCGTCGCCGCCTCGAGCGCGCCGGCGAGCCTGCAGCCGATCGACGAGCGGCGCAGAGAACTCGAAGGGGAGATGCAGCGGGATCGCCGGCGAGCCGGTGCTCCCGGGCAGCCCGCGTCCAAGACCGACGCTGACGTCGCCCACGCACTCCAGCGGCTCGGCAGCGGGAACGCGAGCAAGCTCGGCAACGTCTACGACCGCGCCATCGCCGCGGGCCGCAACCGCGACGAAGCGATGGCGGCGGTCACGCGCGCGTCGGCGATCGGCGCCGCTCGCGCGGAGGGCGCGCCGGAGGCGTTCGAGTCGTTCAAGACGGTCGGCTCGTCGCCGACGCACGCGTTCGCGAGCGGGCTTGAGCTGTACCGGTCCGAGCATGGAACGGAGGGGTCGCCGCCGAGCGCTGGTTCGGCCCGGATCGCCGACCGGCCGCCGATGCCGGTTCCCAGACCATCGGGCGACTCGCAGAAGCCGGGCGGTGTGACGTGAACACCGCCTACAAGCACCTGGAGACGCGGCTGCGGATCGGCGAGCTGACGCTGGGCCAGTGGGCCGGCATCGTGCTCGGCGTCGCGATCGGCGTCACGTGGGGCATGTACGCCTCGCCGTTCGGGCCGTACGTCTCGCTGTTCAGCGCGATCTACGTCGGCGGCGTGCCTGCGATGGCGGCATGGGTCGCCTCGCAGACCGAGTTCGACCTCTGGCAGCACCTCGTTGCCGCGGTGCGCTGGCGCCGCGGCAGCCACATCTTCCTGCCCGGTGCGGGCCCTGCGACGGCGGGCTACGTCGTCGTCCCCGCGCCGGCGAGAGCGGCCTCGACCGCCGTCGCCCCTGACCTCGATGTGGAGGCATTGTGGAACTCACGCTGAGACCGTCCGGGCCGTCGCGCGCTTCGATGCGCGAGGCCGGCGAGCTGCTTGACGTCGAAGCCATCTTCCGGACCGGCCTCGTCGTTCGCAGCGACGGCGCGCTTGTGCGGATGCTGCGCGTCTTCCCGCCCAACCCGCTCGTGATGTCGGAGACCGCCCGTTCCGAGCTGGCGGCGTCGTTCTGCCATCTGGCCGGACGGCTGAAGCCGAACCAGTCGCTCCAGTACTACGTCGCGGCGCGTCCGGTCGGGCTCGACGCCGTGCTCGCCGGCTGCCGCGACGAGGTCGAGACGTGGGCAGGCCCGGCGCCGACGCGCGACCGTGAGGCGACCGACGCGCGCGGGCTCGACCGCTGGCGCATCTATGCCGCGATGGAGCAGTCGATCCGGCTGCACGCCGACGAACAGGCCGCCGTCGACCTCGGCGCGTACGTGATCGTGCCGTTCCTGCCGCCGCACCGACAGAGCAGGGTGCTGCTCGATGAGCTCAAGCGGCTCGGACGGTCAGTTCCGGTGCTCGACCGCGACGAGCGCGCCCACCGACGTGCGGTGCGCGATTCGATGGCGCACGTCGACCAGATCCGCGGCGAGCTGTCCGCCATGGGGATCCGCAGCCGGCTGCTGAGCGGCGAGCAGGTCGTCGAGCTGCTGTGGAGTCGTTTCAACCCGTCGAGCGCCGACCGGCGCTCGACGCCGTCCCTCGGTCCCGAGGTGCTCGGCGAGCTCGACGCGCAGCGCGACCGGGACGAGGCGCGGACCGTCGCGCTGAAGCTGAGGGAGGCGATTGCCGCCAGTCCGATCGACTTCTCGGACGCGCGCCACATGGTCGTCGAGCGCGACCTCGAGCAGACGATCTGCACGGCCTCGACCGCGGATGGAACCCACTTCGGCTGGCTGCTCGGGGCGATGGTCGCCTGCCAGCAGCCCTACCACCTGTCGGTGCACGTGCACGCGCTCGACCGCCATCGCGAGCGGCAACGGCTCAAGCACTCCTATCGCCGCCGCTTCATGCTCAATCGCGACCGTGAGGGCAAAGGCCGCGCGCCCGACTTCGACGCCTACCAGGCCGAGCGCGAACAGCAGCAACTGCTGGCGGAGATGTCGGGCCACGAGCGCGCCGGGATCTTCCGGCTTTCGATCTACCACGGCGTCCGCATTCCGGCCAGACCGGAGCCAGACGTCGGCACGCTCAGTGAGGCCGTCGATCAGGTCGCCGAGCACCTCAGCTCGGCGTCCGACTGCCGGATCGACGCCGGCAAGTTCCAGCAGCAGGAGCTTTGGCGCTCGAACCTCCCGCTCGGGGACGATGTTGCGCAGCGCGCGCGCAAGTACGCGACGCGGAACATCGGCGACTCGACGCCGCTGATGTCGACGAGCGTCGGCTCGGCCGAGGGGATCCCGTTCGCGTTCGCGAGCCCCGGCCGCACGCTGGAGCGGTGGAACCCGCGCGAGCGAGCGCACCTGACGCAATCGACGCTGATCACCGGCCGGTCGGGCTCCGGGAAGACCGTCGCCTGCCAGGCGCTGCTGGCGCGCTCGATCGCGCTCGGCGCGCGCGGGTTCGTGATCGACCGCAGCGGCGGCTACCGGACCCTGACGCAGCTGATCGACGGCGCGCAGCACTTCGACGTCGGCGTCGACGGCGGCTGCGCGCTCAACCCCTGGGACGTCGACGATGTCGGCCGCGTGTCGCGGGAGAAGGTCGCCTTCCTGCTCGCGCTGCACGAGACGATGCTCAGCGAGGGGCTCACGACCTTGGAGCGCGCGCAGCTCGGGCCGGCGATCCGTGCCGTCTACCAGCGCAGCCACCTCGAGGGGCTGGTGCCGCGCGAGTCGCTGCTCGTCGACGAGCTGCAGGACCGCGCCGCGGCTGAGCAGGACGGCGGCTCGAGCGAGATCGCCTGGGTCCTGCGCAGCCTTGCCGAGCGACTGCGCGAGTTCGTCGGTGACGGCGCTCACGCCCATGTCGCCGATCGCGAGTCGACCCATCTGCCCGACGCGCCGCTGCTCGTCTTCGACACCGAGAGCTGCCCGGAGGCGGTGATCCAGCCGGTCCTCTTCACCGCGCTCGAGTTCGTCCGCCGCGCCGCAGCCAGGCATCGCGCCGCCCACCAGCGGCTGATCACGCAGGCCGACGCCCCGCTGCTCGCCGGCTGCTCGATCCTGGTCGGCGACGAGTTCTGGGCGTTCGTGCGCGGGGCGCTCGGGCAGTACGCAAACGACCTGGCCCGCCGTCTGCGCAGACTGGGTCTCACGCTGCTGGTCGCCTCGCAGCAGCTGACCGACCTCGACAACGAGCAGGGACGAGCGCTCGTCGCGAACTCGACACAGCAGATCTTCCTCGGCCAGCACCTCAGAGAGCTCGAGGCGATGCGCAGACAGCTCGCGCTCTCCGACGAGGAGGAGCAGCTGATCTCCCAGCTGCGCACGGTCAAGGGAGCGTACTCAGAAGCCTTTTGGGTCAACGGTGACGTCGGCCGCGGAAAGATCGTGCTGCCGCTCGGTCCGATCGAGTACTGGGCCTTCACGAGCGAGCCGATCAGAGACATCCCACTGCGCGAGCAGAAGATCGCCGAGCACGACGGCGACGTCTGGGCCGCCATCTACGACCTCGCGGACCACCGCCCGCCGACCTCCGGCGAGCAGTTGATCGCGACCGGGAGCGCCGCCTGATGCCCGGCCCGCTCAGAGCCCGCACCGCCGTCGCAGTGCTCGGCGGCGGTCGAGCCGGGCGCGTCGTCGCCATGCTCCTCGCTGGTCTGGCAGGGCTGCTGCTGCTCGTGCTGCTGCCGCTGATCCTGCTCGCCGGCGTGTTCGGCGGCGTCCAGCAGGCATGCCAGCAAGGCGCCGTCGGCCCTTCGGGCAGCCCTCGCTTCCCCGCGGGCTCAGGCGACTGGACCGCGACGGCCTACGGGCCGCCGTGGGCTGACGGCAACGGCATAGGCGTCACGGCAGCTGGGATCGACCTGCGCCCCGCCAGACGGGCGTTCGTGGTCGCCGTCGACCCGTCCGTCATCGACCTCGGCAGCTACGTGCACGTCGAGCCGAATCCGCACGGCGACGACGACATCGCCTTCGTCGCCGGCGACACGGGCGATGCGATCAGAGGCAGAATCGTCGATGTCTACGACTGGCGCGGGCGCGTCAGCCAGTACGCGTGGGGGCGACGATCGGTCGACGTCACGCCCGCGGCAAGACCGGGCACCGGCAACATCTTGGACCAGACGCCGACGCCGGTCGCGCACGTCGCGCCGGCCGACGTCGACGCTGCCTGCGCCGGCCTGACCGACGACGGCGGTCCGCTGCAGCTCAGCCCCGGCCAGCGAGCCAGAGTCCTGCCGGACGGATCGGCGACCGCGCCAGCGGAGGCGCCGCCCGAGATCAAGCGATACATCGCCGCCGGCAACACGATTCACGAGAAGCCCTACGTCTACGGCGGCGGCCACGGCGCGAGCCTGAAGACCGTCCAGTCCGCCTACGACTGCTCGTCGTCGACGAGCTTCGCGCTGCACCGCGCCGGCATGCTCGACGAGTGGCCGCGCACCTCCGGCCAGCTGAGAACGTGGGGCGCGCCGGGCCCGGGCAGATGGCTGACGCTGTACTCCAACGACGGCCACGTCTTCTCGATCGTCGCCGGCATCAGCTTCAACACCGCCCACTACGGCGCGACGATACCGGCGGGATCCGGGCCGCGCTGGAGCACCGACACCACCGGCCAGCTCGCCAACGACTCGTTCGTCGTGCGCCACTGGCCCGGACTCT
Organism: Actinomycetes bacterium; assembly: GCA_023405705.1. Next base: position 32,604 of record JAEXXR010000241.1, on the reverse strand, counting down.
GAGGAGGACGCGATGCCCAGGTGCCTGCCGCTCGCGCTCATCGTCATCACGCTCGTCTTTGCCGGCTGCGGCGGCGACCCGTACGTCGTCGTGCCACGCACGACCGCGACGGTCGACGGCGACCCGCGACAGCCGCCTGAGGAGCGCCGCGGCGCTCGACCGGCGCCCGACCGAGACGTCGTCGCCGCCGCACCGACGCCGGAGGCCGCACTTGAGCGCTACGCCGAGCTGTCGATCAACTGGACGGCCGAGACGCTCCCGGCGCGCCAGCGTCAACTCGCCCGCCGCTCGATCGATGGCGCCCGCCAGACCGCGCTCCTCGCCGCCGCGCGCGTCGAGCGCGACGACACCCTCCGCCGCTCCAACGTCTCCAGCACCGGCTCCGTCGTCTCGATCGCGCCAGGCGCTGGCGCCGCCAGAGGCTCCTGGGTCATCGTGACGCGCGAGGAGACCGTCGGCGACGACACCTACCGCGGCCTGCCACCGACGCTCCACGTGACCTTCGCCAAGCTGGAGCAGCTGGACGCCGGCTGGGTCGTCAGCAGTTGGGCGCCGCAGTCGTAGCCCGTAAAGGCGCGGCGATGGGCCGCCCCTGACCGGGGCGGCCCGTACTGCCGTCTAGGCGCAGCGCTCCTTCACCGCGTCGGCGGGAATCCGCGCTGCGACGGACTGCGTCTTGCCGCCGAGCTCGAACTGCAGCGTCTGCGGCAGCGGGTCGGCTCGCGGCGCTCGGTAGATGTAGGCGTTGTTCCTGACGTCGAGCGGCCGAGTGGTGCCGTCGGCGTGGAGGACCTTGGCCGCGCGGGCCTCGTCGGGCAAGATGCCGTAGATCTCGACCACGTCGTTTGGCAGGCCGGGAGCGCAGATGATCGACTGCGCGTTGTCTCCGCTGAGCGCGTCGGCTTCGGGTATGCAGCCGGCCTCCAGGTAGTCGCCGCTCTTGATGCAGATCGCCCCCTGCGCGGGCACGAGATGAACGGTCGTTTCGTCCTCGCGCATGAAGGCGAGTCGGGCGAGGCTCCCGTTGCTCCCCGAGTCAGCACCGACGGAATCGGTGACGACGTCGGCGGCGGTGCCGCGCTGCCGGAAGATGCCGTACGCGGCCTTGAGCGCCGGGCTGAGGCCGGCGGTCGTCGACGGAGCCGGTCTGTCGTGGGTGTAGAAGCCGTCCTGCGGGTCGCTCTGCTCGGCGACCGGCACGGGATCGGAGCTGTCCGTCGCCGCAATCGCGATCGACACCGCTCCGACACCGAGCAGAAGCGCTGCGACCGTTGCGAGCAGAAGCTTGGAATGTTGTCTCATCTCTCGTTTCTCCCGCTCAGGTGCAGATTGCGTAGGACCAGTAGGCATCGCCGACGATGGTGTGCGTCACCGGGCTGTCGTTCCCGGCGATGAAGCGGATGTTGTTCGGCGATCCGCCTTGGCACTGCACCCAGGTGTGGACGTCGTAGTACGAGTCGGCGAGACCTCTCGCACAGCGTCGGCTGACGGTTATCGAGTCAGCCCAGTTGCGGACCTTCTCGCAGACATCGATCTTCGGGTTGCCGTTGTAGACCGCCTGATTTCGATTTGCCGAGTTGAAGTCTCTTATGCCCACCGTGGGGCATTGCGAGTACGGCGGCGTCCCCGCGTTGCAGTAGACGATCGCGTGGCTTGATACGGGGGTCGCGGCGGAGATGACCGCGTGCGTCACGAAGGTGAGCGCGAGCATGGCAGCGAGACGCATGTTTCGGGCACGCGTCGCTTGGCTCGTCACGAGCACTTCGTCCTCCCTGGTTGTTGGGACAGCAGAGGCTCTGCGGCTGTGTGCGGTCCCACAAATGGCCCCGGCGAAGCAACTCCCCTGCCTCGCGGTGCGACATCACGCCGGTCCCCAGAGCATCGTCAGTGTATAGGCCGTGTGGCGCGTTCGCAATCGGTAGTGCAAGATCCGGCCAATGCCAACAGGCGCTCGCTGCAGCAGACGAGCGACGCACACGGCGGGAGCCATGACGTGTCGCTAGACGACGCTCAGGACCGCCGCAACCTGATTGATGCAATTCGCGCGCGCGACATCGATCGCGTCGCAGCGGCTGGCGCTGCACTTCGACGGTCCGACAGCGAGGTACCGCTCGAGATCGCGCTCGACATGGTCGTCGTCGCCGGCGAAGAACGCGATCCCCGCTTTGAAGCATGGGCGCGGCGCTGGTCCGAACGGGTCCTCGCCGAGCGGCGGCACGGGCCAGCCGCTGGCGACGAGATCCGTCGGCTGCTTCAGCTCGTGCCGACGCAGAACGAGGCGAGAGCCGTCACGCTCGCGCTCCGGAAGTACACGGCTACGCCCCGCATCTGGCGCTGAAGCGGCGCGGGAACGGATGGATACACAACCGATACGTTGAGCCGGCGCGGACCGCGTAGCCTGGGAATGGACCTGACATAAGTGGGGCCCGGAGGTGCAGCAACACCCCCGGAACCCCGTGCATCGAGAGAGGTGAGTCTCCCAATGCGCTGCAAGCGTATCCGACGCCTGCTCGCTCACACGCGGGTTTGCGCAGCAGTCGGCCCTGAGGCCGACACGACGACCTTCGTCGGCGAACGACAGAGCGCCGTTCTCTACGACGCCGCGACCGCGATCCTCGCCGGCATCGGCGAGATCGGAACTGCCTTCGATCGAGGCGACTGGAGACGGGCTCGCAGCCTGCGGTCGGAGCAAGATCCGCTTCTGCGGCTGCTGGACGACCTCGGTTGGTCTGGGGACGCGCAGGCGACCGCGATCACGATGGCTCCGGCCGAGTTACACAGAGCGCTCGCCGCGATCTCGGTATACGCCGTCGAGTCCATCGCCGCGCAGATGCCGTTCGGTGAGGATGCTCGGGAAGCGAGCGACCGGCTCACGGCGATCTGCAGGACGTGTACGGACCTGCATCGCCAGCTCTCGACTGATGGGGCGTCGCGATGATGCGACGCGAGAAGAAGAAGCAGCCGCAGTCACGCGAGCATGAGATCTTCGGCCGAGCCGTGAAGGAGCTGCGGGCGCGTCGCGATCTCTCACAAGAGGAACTCGGCCAGCGATCGGGTTTGCACCGCAACTACGTCGGCGCGATCGAGCGCGGGGAGATCAACCCGACGCTGAAGATCATGCGGAAGCTGATCACGGGGCTCGACGTGCAGCTGAGCGATCTGGTCCCGTTGTACGAGGCGCGTCGCGGTGACCGCCCCCTGAAGTAGGAGACGATCGTCGATGCACACGACCACGGTTCGTTACGACCCGGAGACATGGGCAGAGCTCAAGGCTCGATCCGCAGAGCTCGGCATCGCGACGGCCGACTTCATCCGCATCGCGACGGTGCAGCGGCTGGAGCGGCTCCCGCTCGAGGCGCGGGTCAGCAGATTGGAAGACACTGTCGACCTGCTCGTTCGCCAGGTCGAAGCACTCCTCAAGCGGATCTTCCGGCCGGGCTCGAAGGTATTGCGCGACCGTTCTACGTAGAAGGACTGGTGCTGCGTCGGGGGTCTCGCCCCGCCCACGCAACGCTGTCGGGCAGCAGGTTGACGGCGGTCGCCGTGAAGCTCTCGTCGCCGAGCTGCTCGCGCAGCCGGCGCGGGAGCGGCGGCAGCTGCAGCGCTCGCAGAGATCCGCGGTGGAGATCTCCCTCGGTGGCGAAGAAGGTGTGGGCCCGGCCGGCGTGGAACCACTCGTGCTCAGGCTGGCCGAGCGGGCCGACGCTGCCGGCCATCACTGCGTCGGCCTCCTGCATCAGCGCCAGCGTCGCGCGCGGCGAGGGCGACACGAAGACGGCGATCGGGCGGCTGCCGAGGCGCTGGTAGCGGGGGTGGCCGAGCGCCCAGCCGGTCAGGAAGGCGTCGTACCGGGCGAGCTTCTCGCTGTTGTACGTGGGGCGCTCGGTCAGGTCGAGTTCGAGCAGGAGGTCGAAGCGCAGCTCGAAGCGGCGACCCGGGCGCGGGGCGGGGTCGCTGACGACGTGCAGCTCGACCGCGAGGTCGGTGACGATCTCCTCGAGCTGCTGCGGGACGCCGCTGAAGCCGAAGCCGTTGCCGAGCGCGACGTCGCTCAGACGCAGCGGGCGACGGGCGCGGCCGTCACCGACGCGCGGCGGCGTGAAGCGGGCCGTGTGGTAGCGGGCGGTGCGCCAGTTGTCGGTCGTCCACTTCGGGATCGTCGTGTGCAGCGCCTGCATCCAGTTGACGACGTGGAGGTCGTGCCGGACGCGGCTGCCCTCCTGAGCGTCGCTCGGTCGGAAGCGGCGCTTCGCCGCGATGACGGGCGCGAGCCCGTCGGGCGGCCCCTGGCCGAGCCGGAAGCCTCTGGTCGTCAGGGTCCACAGCGGCGGGCTCGATCGCTTCGACTGCGCTCGCAGGCGCGTCGGGATCCGTTGGATGAAGCCGGCGTTCTCGAGACGGGCCAGCGCCTTCTGGACAGCGCGCTCGCCGATGCCCTCGGGCCAGGCCGCACGTCGCAGCTGCGACGCGGTCATCATGCCGAAGCGGTCGAGGAGCTTAAGCACGCGCAGCTGCTGCTCGCCGACGCGACGCAGCTCGCTCGGCGCTCTCGGAGCCGCCGGCGCGAGCAGCTCGGAGATCTGATCGATCATCGCCAGCTCGACGTACGACTCTGGCGCCGGTCCGTCTGACGGCGGATCCGTGATCGTCGTGGTTTTGCCGACGAGGCCGAGAACGGGCGACTGCATCGCGTCGCTCTCCTGCGCCGCGTCGTCGGCGTCCCACAACTCGGGCTGCAGTTCGGTGTCACGTCCGGAGGATCGCCGCGGCCTTCGCGGCTGCGGTTCGACGACCCCGGGCTCGGCGCTCGTCGGAGCGAGCGGCTGGCCGTGGCGGTCGTCGTCGATCGCCTCTTGGTCGGAGCGGCGGTGTGTCGAACTCGACCCCATGTCGACCGGGTACTCGCCGCAGTTGTCCACGAGGCGCTGGTAGTGGGCGCGCGTCCACCCGAGCGTGCCCGTCGGGATCGGGTGCGTGCGGCCGATGAAGGCCGGCGCGCGCTGGCCGCCGATGATCCACGAGGCGAGGAAGTACCAGCGCGGGAGGTTGAGGAGCGTCTCGGGAGTCGCGCGCGTGCGCGCGCGAGAAAGCGGATCGCTGCGAAAGAGCGAGTCGTAGACGGCCATCGCGATCCGCGAGGCGTCCTCGGCGTCGTCAGGGTCGCCGAGCCGGAAGAGGCAGCGGCTCTGGCACAGGTTGAGGATCCCCTTGCGGATCTTCTCCGACCGTGCGCCCGACTCCGCGCTGAGGAGCTGGGCGAAGAACTGGTGGACGAGTGTGACGTCGAGTCCGGCCGCGCGGTGGGTCGCGAGCATGTCGACCGTCAGCTCGTTGATCACGACGTGGCACTCTTCGAGGTGAAGCGCGACGCGGGTGCGCGTCGGAGCATCGAGATGGATCTGGTGCTGCATGTGGGTGTGCAGCATCCGCAACAAGAAGTGAATGCAGGCGACCGAGTTCTCTTCGCCGATCCCGGGGCGGCTCGGGATGCCGCCCATGGCGGCATCGACGATCAGCACGTCGCGGCGCTCGACGATCCGCGAGATCGGCATGTCGACCGGGTGGTGGAAGAAGCGTCGCAGCGGCGGGACGGAGACGATGCCGCCGACCTTGTTGCGCGGGGCCTTCATCTGCTGGCGGATGACGGAGCCGGCGCCGGTGATCATGTCGGGGATCTCGCGGGCCCAGAACTCGTGCGTCTGTCCGAGATCGGGGATGTGCGCCGTCGCGGCCACGACGGCGTCGCGCAGATCGTCGCGGTACGGGAGCAGCAGCGAGTAGATCGTCTCGAAGCTGGCCCGCGTGCTCTCGGCCGCGGCCAGCGCGAGCGCCCCGATAGTCGCGTGGTAGAGCAGGTCGCGCGAGGCCTGGAAGATCTGGCCCTCGTTGACGTCGAGCAGGGAGTTGACGACGTTGTCGGCGACGCCGGCGACGGCCGCTGCGAGCCGGCGCGGGTTGCGCATCGTGTCGGCCGGCAAGCTCAACGGCGACATGCCGAAACGGGGATAGGCCAGGTCGAGGTACCAGACGGTCTTCCCGCACTCGGGCGGGACCAGCGCGAGCGCTGCCCGCGCGACCTCGCTCTTGGGGTCGATGAGGATCGGGGCGGCGTTCGGGTCGCGGCAGTCGTTGAGGAACGAGCGCAGGAGGAACGACGTCTTGCCCGAGCCCTGGCCGCCGACGACAAGCGTGCCTTGCGGACGATCGGCCGGACGCTGCACGACCTCGGCGTTGGCGGCGCGCGCCGTCGGCATGAGGTCCCCGAAGGCGCGATCTGGCCGCATCACGTCTCCTCGAGCGAGGGCGCCGGGGAGAACGTCTCGGGATCGAACGGCTCGTTGTCGGCCGGGGGCTCCTGCAGCACACCGTCGGCACGCAGCGCGTCAGGAGGCGCCGGGAGCCGCGGGAGCATCAGCCGGCGCACCGGGACGCCGCGCATCCGCGCCGTCGGAAGCTCGATCAGCGTCGCGATCTCCGCACTCGACAGGAGCGTCCTCAACCCGCCGGCGAACGTCACGGGGAGCAGCGGCGGCTCGCCGGTGACGAAGCGAGCGCGCGTGCGGGCGGGACGCAGGTCGACGATCCGACGGTGCAGCCGGTTGGCGCCGCGCAACGCTTGGAGCGCGGAAGTGACCGCCATGCAGGCGGCCGCGTCGTCGCTGCCGATCGCCAGCTCGGACCAGCAGAGCGAACGGTTCTGGCTCGGGGCGGTGCCTTCGAGCTCGCGTCGTCGCTGCGGCGCGCGGAGGCCGGCCTCGGTCGCGCCCCATCGCTCCTCGCGCGCGGCACGGTTCGCCTCGCTGCGCGCCAGCGACGTCGCGAGCCGCTCGACGGCGTGCAGGGTCGGTGTGAGCGTCAGGCGCACGGTGCTCGGTGCGCCCGCGGCAACTTGCGCCTGCGCGACGAGCTCGACGAGCGGCGCACCGCTCGCAGGCGCTGCACGGCCGTCGGCTCGATCGCGGCCGAGCGCGAACACGAACGGCTTGTGCTTGCGCAGTCGCTCGACATGGACCGGCCGGCGCAGGGCGCCGGAGACCGGCTGCGGCTCGGCGACGAAGTCGAAGCCGAGGCGCACGTTCGGGTAGGCGGAGGCGAGCGCGGCGTCGAGCTGGCGCACCACGCGCGGCTCGCAGACGACGCACACCGTCCACTCCAGCTCGCCGGTCGGCGCCGGCGCGTGGTGGAACTCGACCGCGAGCCAGGGCTGACCCTCGCGCCAACGGACGTCGGCCCGCTCGCGCACCACCCCGATGATCGCCTCGACGGCGTCGGCGAGGTCCTCCGGCGGAGCCTCGTCGTGCGCCGAGAGCCGCACCTCGAACCGCTCGTATCTCCGCACGCGGCGGTTCAGTACGCGGCGGCGAACGGTGCGCGCCACGACGATCGTCGTGACGAGAGCGCCGAGGGCCGTCCCGGTGGTCGCTGCGAGCACGATCAACTCGATCATGCTGCGCTCGCTGATCCATCCGAGCGGTGAGTCCGATGACGATGTCGCCTGCCGTGGGCTTGACCGCGGCGATGCGGCTGGGGCCGCGCGCGGTCGCCGCGGCTGCGGCGGCGCTGATCGTCTCTCGCTGCGCCCGGTGGCGGTCGTCGTCGGCGGTGGTGTCTCTGGCAGCGACGGCGCGGTCAGCAGCGCGATGCCGACGGCGATCCCGGCGGCGATCGCCGAGAGCACGACGAGTCCGAGCGCGAGTTTCGCGGTGGGCACGAGCATCTCGTCACAGGACGACGAAGACCTCGAGCAGCGACGCGAGCGCGAGCAGCACGACGCCCATTGCGATCAGCTGCACCCACACCGGACGAGCGACTGGACCGCGCCGCGCGCGGAGGTACAAGGCGAGCCCGCAGGCGAAGGCGGCGAGCTCGACGAGCCCGTGCGGCAGGATCGCCAGCAGCATCCGGTCGCGCCAGACGGCGAGGCCGACACCGACGGTGACGAGGTTGCGTCCGGCCGCGACGACGATCGCCGCGTCGCACAGCGCCCGCGTCGCCCGCCAGTCCCGACCGACCTGCGGCTGCGATGCGACTGTCGTCGCGAGCCACGGTGCGTTGACGGCGACGGCCGCCCCGATGGCTGCGAGCAGGATCCGACCGTTGTGCATCCAGATCGATGCGGCCTCGCCGATGGTCATCGGCAGCTGAGGGAACGGCACGCGCCGAAAGTCGTCGACGGTCTGCCGGTCGAGCGCCGCGCCGGCGACGAGCGCGACGCCGACGACGATGCCGATCACGCTCACGTAGACGAGCGCGGCGAGCCTCGCCGGACCGAACGAGCGCGTCATCGCAGCGCTCCCGCGAGCGCCTCGAGGGAGAGGAAGGCCTGGTCGATCCGTTCGGCGAGCGGACGCGCACCGAGCTGGGGGATCCATGGGACGAGCACGACGTCGGCGTCGCGCCGCTGCGCGATCTCGCTCCACGTGGACGGCGTCGCAGGCGGCAGGTCGGCAGCGTCCTGGCGGATGGCGAGCAGCTCGCGACCAGCGATCGGAAGATCAGCTGCGTCGAGCGCAGCGCCCGCGCGAACGCGGGCGGACGTGGTGGCCGGAGCGAGCCAGACGACGTGCGTCGCCGTCGCGAGAACGAGCTGGTCGGCTGCGCGCTCCGGCGAACAGCAGTCGACGACTGTCAGACCATGCGCCGCTCGTGCGTCGTCGAGCAGCAGCCGGAGGCTCGATTCGGTCTCATCGCTCGGCTCGAATCGAGGCCCCGCGGCGATCACGCGGAGCCCGTCGTCGGCGACCGCGAACAGCGGCCCGTCTGAAGGCCGCCCGGCATCGACATCGAGCGCGAGGTCGACGAGCGAGCACCGCGACGAGACGCCGGCGAGCAGCCTCAGGCTCGCACGCGGTCCGCCTGTCTCCGCCAGGAGGATCGGCGTCGAGGTCGACGTGGAGGCCGCGGCGGCAGCGGCTGCCAGGAGATGCGCGAGCGTACTCGCCCCGGCACCGCCAGTCAGCCCGACGACCGCGACGAGCGGGCCGCCGGCGTGACCGAACTCGAGTGCCGTCGTTGTCTCGCTCGGCGGGTCGACGCGTCTGGTGGAGAGCCCCATCCCGAAGATGTTCCGATTCGCCTCTGGCGACAACGCACCCCCCCCCCGGGCCGTGCTCGCCGGGCTGGGAGACTTGAGCGAACCGGTCGCTGCCGGATGCGGTCGCGGGAGTTCGGTCGCGATCGTGCGACCGTCGCGAATGCCCGTCACGCCGAGCGATCTGCGCGACCGAACCGTTTCCTGCGATGTTCGGTCGCCGGCTCGAACCAGAGCACCTGCGCCGCCGGAATCAAGCTGCAGATTCTGCCGCTGGCTCAGCCAATCCACGTGCTCGACACCCGAATGCGGCAGCCTCCGCGACACGGTGACTTTGTTGCATTCTCGGGGGAATCCGGCAGGGGTGCGCTGTCGCCAGCGGCTGCGAGACAGTGTGCTCTCTGATCGTTTGAGTGGCGGCATCCCGTCAACTCGCTCGCCGGCATCCCGGCTCCTCACATAGGCCGCTCTCGTCGCCGTCGCACCTTCCGCGCAGGCATCTCACGAAGCGAGTCTCCGAACCGCTCGCCTGCCGGCCGCTGTGAATGCTCGCGAGCAACAGGACGCCCTCGGCGCGATCGGATCGGCTCGTCTCGCTTCCCGCGGTCGAGCGACGCCCACCTCAAGGAGGCCATCATGTTCGTCGCCGTTCCGAGCACGCTCCTCGCCGAGCACGAGCGTGCCGCAGTACAAGCCGACCGTCTGGACGAGCTCGTCGCCGGTCACAGAGCCGCGGCGCAACGTCGCATCGACGAGCGGCTCGCTCAGGGCTTCTCGCTGGCGGAGGCGCTGCGCTTCGCTGCCGCTGACCTGCAGGCTGCCCGGCGCGCGGCGGTGATGCGGGACGTGACGCGGATGGAGGTGCGCGAGCTGCTTTAGCGGATTCGCGGGGGCGGATCGGCCTCTGCGGCTCGACGGACCGCCATCGGCGTCGTCACGAAGGGAACTGCAATGCAGCCGGCGGTCGAGCGTGGAGCCTCAGCAGGGAACGTCGCGGAGTCGTGCAAGCTGTGCGGTCGGCCACCGCAGGCAGCATGCGGGACGTGCGCACGGCAGCATCGAGAGCGTCGACGCGGCGAGGCGCTGGAGCTCGTGGAACGCGGCGTTCCGCTGAAACGCGCAGCGCGATCGACCGGCACTCATCCGAGCACGCTGCGCCGAGCGCTCCGCAGGGAGCGTTCCAACGCATCGATCGAGAACGCTCCGCTGCGGCGCGCGGTCGAAGCGGCGATCCAGGACAACGCGACGCTGACCTTCGCTGAGATCGCGCGACGTGCCGACCCGCCATTCAGCGACGGCACGCACGTCGCGCGGCTCCTCGGTCGGGTCCGCACCTCGCCCCGGCGTCGCGGTGACCGCGTCTACCCGGCGCGGTTCAGGACCGAGATCTCACTCGACGCCGCCGAGCGCATCGCGCGCGCCGCCGGCGTCGACCCAGTTGACGTAGGACTCTGAGAAAGGAGGCGTCGATGTCAGCCGTCGCATCCCGATCGGCCGAACGCATCGGCGAACGCGGTGCTCGACGTGACCTGGACCACGCAGGCGACCCGTCTGCGATGGTCGAGCTTCCGTTACGGGTCCGGCTGCCGGACGGCCGGACCGTCGAGCGAGAAGTAGCCGCCTGGCGACACCGAAGGCTGCATCTCTCGCTGTTGCACAGCGCCACGAACGGCTACGTCGAGATCGGTCAGGGCAGTCGAGCACCTGGCGCGAAGACGTGGTGGGGATACCGAGGGGAGACGAGCTCGTTCGTGCCCGGCGGCGGGATGCGCGGTCACGAGTCGACCTGGCTCACACACGCGCTCGATCGCGTGGCGACCGCCGCAGGCAGCTGGCGCACCGAGGTCGCCGTGGCGCCTGCGGCACGACGTTCGCTCTCTCGCGAGGAGTCCGCGATCGGTGCGACGCGGTGGCTCTGGCTCGACATCGATCGACAGACGCTGCCGCAGCTCGCAGGCCTGCTGCGGGAACGTCCAGCTCACCTGCGTGTCGACTCGGCGGGCAGCGGCGGCGAGCACGTGTACTGGATGCTCGACAGGCCTCTGCCGGCGGCAGCGCTCGACCGCTGGACCGGCGAGATCCACCACTGGACCGAACGAGCTAATCGTCGGCTGATCCGCCGCGTCGGCGGCTCTGACGCTGCCTGTGCCGTCCCCGACCGACTGATGCGGCTGAGCGGCACGGTCAACTACGAGCACGGCCGCCACGCCGGCATCGTCGTCGCCGACCTGGCGCTCCCGCCGTACCGGGTGCGCGACCTCGTCGGCGATCTGCCCGATCTCGACCCAGCCACCTGAATCACTACAGCGGCGCCGATGCGTCGCCACCGAAGAGGCCCGTCGTCCCACGCGGACGGCGGGCCTCTTCGTCGTTAACGACAGGGCCGCTGCGACGGCTCGAGGAGGCAATGAAGATGGAACTGCACGCTGTCGGCGCGTCTGCGCCGAGACCTTCGCCCGCCCCGACCCCCACGGTTGTCGTGTACGCCACGGGCCCCTGCAGGCTCGTCAGCGACTGGCTCGCACGCGACGGGCTTCACGCGGTGCCGGTCACCGACGAGAACGAGCTGCTGACGACCGTCGCGTCTGGGAGGGCCGACGTCGCGATCATCGAGATCACACCTCGCTGCGCTGACCGGTTGCACCTGCTGCCCTGGCTCGCTCACGCGAGCAGCGTGGTCGTCATCGGCGGACGCGCGGGTCGCGGAGGAGAGCAGGCACGGGTCGACGCACTGAGCCTGGGCGCCGACGACGCCGTCCCGGAGAAGGTCAGTTCGCGCGAGCTGCTCTGTCGGACCCGGGCGCTGCTGCGGCGCAGCGGACCGCACGGCGAGCACGTCTTCGTCGGCGACCTCGAGATCGACGGGGTGCGATGGGAAGCCCGACTGCGCGGCGAGCGCGTCGACCTGACGCCGACGGAGTTCCTGCTGCTCCAGGCACTCGCTCGCAAGCCCGGCGAGACACACTCGAGGGAGCAGCTGCTGAGCACAGTGTGGCAGTGGCCCGACCCCGGCCGGGCCCGCACGCGAACGCTTGACCTGCACGCGTCGCGGCTGCGGCAGAAGCTCTCGCGCGACGGAGACGAGTTCGTCACCTCCGTGCGCGGCGTCGGCTACCGGCTCCTGCCATGAGCGTCGTCGGCCTCGCCTCGTCGACGGCGCGAGCGTCGAGCGTGACGCTTGGGCGGGGGCGCGTCCTGGCGGCCAACGCGAGCGACCGGCGCGTGCTGATCGTCAGCGGGGATCGACAGCGAGCTGGAGCGACGGCTGAGGTCCTGGCAGTCGCAGGGTATGCAGCCGCCCGCGCGAGCTTCGCCGAAGCGCCGTCGGCGGCACCGACGTACCTGCCGGACCTCGTCGTCGTCGACTTCGTGAGCGCGGGCCGCAGCGACGCGGTCGCGATCGCAGCGCTGCAGGAGGCGCCGGGCGCCGACGTCCCGACCGTCGCGCTCGTCGGCCGCAGCGACGCGCGGACGCGGGACCGCGCCCGGCGGGCGAGGATCTCGACGCTGATCAGCATCTTCACGTCGGCCGAGAACCTGCTCACGACGCTCGACCGCATCCTCAGATCGACCGACGAGAAGCGGAAGCAGCTCCGGAGGAACGGCGAGGGCGATGGCTGAGACCGCTGCCGTCGAGCCGAGCCGGTACGCCTACCGGCTCCCCGCCGGCCTCACCAGCGCACAGGAGGCGGCGATCACGCACGGCGAAGGGCCGCTGCTGATCTTCGCTGGCCCGGGCGCGGGCAAGACGTTGACGCTGACGCAGCGGATCGCGTTCCTGCTCGGAACCGGTGCCGCCAGACCGTCGGAGGTGCTGGCGGTGACGTTCTCGGTGAAGGCCGCCGGCGAGATGAAGGCTCGGCTGACCGACCTGCTCGGGAGACCGGCGCTCGAAGGCCTGACGGTGCGGACCTTCCACTCGGTCTGCGGACGAATGGTGCGCGACCACGCGCGTCGATTTCACCGCACCGACGAGTTCACGATCTACGACGGCAACGAGATCCGGAGACTCATCGACGCGAGGCTTCGCGCTGCTGCGCACGACGACGGTCGTGGCGATCTGACCGCCGGCGAGGTGCTGCGCGAGATCTCGCTCGCCAAGAGCCGGCTGCTCGACGTCGACGGGTACGAGATGATCAGCGAGCATCAGGGCGCGGCGGTGATCGCCGCCGTGTGGCACGAGGTGAACCTGGAGCTGGCCGCATCGAACGCGCTCGACTTCGACGACCTCGTGTCGCTCGCCGCCCGTCTCCTCGACGAGCACCCGCCGCTGGCGGCACGCCTGCGGGAGCGGTGGCGGTACGTGCTGGTCGACGAGTACCAGGACACGAACGTCGCACAGGCGCAGTGGCTGCGGCTCCTTGCCGGCCCCGACGGGAACGTCGCATGCGTCGGCGACGACGATCAGGCGCTCTACGGCTGGCGTGCGGCGGAGGTCGACAACATCCTCCGCTTCGACCGGCTGTTCCCCGGCCACCGCACGATCACGCTGGCGGTGAACTTCCGCAGCCGGCCCGAGATCGTCGCGGCGGCGAAGCGCTGCATCGATCACAACCAGGTCCGGCAGCCGAAGGAGCTCGAAGCCATCCGCGGTCCGGGAGGCTCGACGCAGCTCGCGCAGTTCCGGAACGACGAGGACGAAGCCAGCTGGGTCGCCAACACGATCGCGTGGTTCCTCGAGAACGGCGTGCGACCCGACGAGGTGCTCGTGATGGCGCGCAGCGCCGGGCCGAACGGTCAGCTGCTGCGCCCGCTGGAGGAGCACCTCGCCGCCGGCGGGATCCCTCATCGCATCATCGGCGCGCGAGGCCTCTGCGAGCGCAGGGAGGTGCGGGCGGTGCTCGGCTACCTCTCGCTCCTGGGCAACCCTCACGACGCTGCGGCGTTTTCGCGAGCGATCGCGTTCCCATCGCGCAGATGCGGCGAGCGTTCGATCGCCGCGATCGTCGGTTGGGCGCGCGAGCAGGGCCTCGACCTGCTGTCCGCGTGCACTGCCGCGGCGAGCATCAGAGGCGCGGGCGTCCAGCGCGCCCTGGCTGCGATCGAGCAGTTCGGGACGGAGATGCTGAGGCTGCGCCAGCACGTCGGAGACCGCGGCCTCACCGACATCGCGACCGCCGCGATGATGATGCCTGGCGGTCCGGTCGCGCACCTCGAAGCCGAACGAGACCGCGCGGTGAGACCAGACAAGCGCGAGGGGGCCGAGCGAGTGCTCGAGGACCTGCGGTCCCTGCGACGGGCGATCGCCGGTTTCGAGCGCGATGCCGAGGAGACGTCGCTCGGCGCCTTCCTCACTGAGGCCGCCGGGCTCGACCAGGCCGAGCTGGGCGCCGGCGCGGAGCCGAGCGTCACGCTCAGCACGGTCCACAAGGTCAAGGGGCTGGAAGCGAAGGTCTGCTTCCTGCTCGGCTGCGAGGAGGGCCGGATCCCAGCCTGGCGTGCGCTGCAGGAACGGCCGCACGCACTCGAAGAAGAGCGGCGCGTCTTCTACGTCGCGATGACGCGCACGCGCGATCGGCTCTACCTCTGCTCCAGCGGCAGACGGGCCGGCCGCGACTCCGACGAGCTCTCGCGCTTTGTGCGCGAGGCGCTCTCCCAACCGCACCGCTGATCGCGGCGGCGTCTCGCCGTCGCACCCGTGCGGCTCCCAACACGAACACGAAGGAGGCCAACCGATGGCCCTGCCCGACCTGATCGCCAGACACGCCCCCGGCGCGCCGACCGGCGCGACCTCCGCGCATCCCGTCATGGTCCCCGAGCACTGGCTCGCTTCGCCGACGGATCCGAACGCTGCCGTGCTCGCGGCCGGCGGAAAGGTGCTCTGCCCCCGTTCCGGAGGCGGGGTCCACGAGGCGCGGTTGGTCGACGGCGCGCACATGACCGACGTCACGCTCGTCTCGCTGCTGCTGCAGGCGGGGTGGCCGATTCGCCTGTACGGACCCGCCGGCTACGGCAAGACGTCGCTCGCCGAGGCGGCGATGGGCGCCGCGGTCGAGATGATCGATTCCGACGACGGGAAGGTCGTCATCTTCAACGGATCGACGGGCGTGCGCGACGAAGCCGTCGTCGGCCGCCCGACGCAGACGGCGGACGGACGGTGGGAGTTCATCCCGGCGAAGTTCGCGGTCGCCGTCGAATCCGGTCACGGCCTGGTCGTCAACGAGGCGGACCTGCTCGGCTACACGCTCAAGGCGCTCAACGCGCCGATGGAGCGCGCGCCGCTGTCGCTCGACGCCTACGAGCCGGGTCAGCCCGACATCCCGGTCCACAACAGCTTCCGGGCGATCTTCACCGACAACGACGACCCGCAGTTCCCGCTCGAGACCTCCGTCCGGTCACGCCTCAAGCTCGAACTGGCCGTCTGCGATCCGGCGGGTCTCAGCGCCACCGTCGTGCCGCCGACCGACGTCAGCCGCGCAGCGTCGGGAACGACCGCCGCCGGCAAGCCGTATCAGCCGGTCGGGCTGCCGAAGCTCTGCGACGACGGTGTGCAGCTGCCGACGAACTTGCTCGCCCTGGAGCTGGTGCAGGTGCTGGCGAGAGTGGGCCGGATCGACGGCAACGCGGTGCCCGCCGCGCTCGAAGGCGAGCTCAACCGGTACGGGCTCGACCCCGAGGAGGCGCTCTCTCTGGTGAGCGGCGCCGAGCCGTGGACACCGGGTCGGCGGGAGATCATCGCGATCACGCAGGCCGAGCAGATCCTCGGCACCGAGCTCGCGCTGCGCGCCTTCCTCACCAAGTGCTCGCTCGTCGGCATGGCCAGCCTCGCGCAGCGCCTGATCCACGGGATCTGGGAGGCGCCGCAGGCGACCGGAACCCAGCTGCTGCCGCTGAGCCTCTGACCGAAATGCCAGTGAAAGGAGGCAGAGATGCCCCTCGGAGACCTGCGCGCGACGCTCGTCGATGCCGTCGCGCGGGACCACTCGATCAGTCGGCTCGACCCCGACTGGCTGCAGTTGGTCGGCGTGCTCGCCGAGATCGCCCGCGAGGCGACCGGCGGGCGCGTCACCGTCGTGAAGACCCGCCCTGGCCTGCAGGTGCTCGGAGTCGCGTGCGCCGATCTGACGCGGGCGCTGGTCGTCATGTCGGGGTGGCTGTGGTCCGCTGATCCTGAGCGGCCAGCCGACAGACAGCGCCCGCTCTTGGAGCTGGCGACGCCCGAAGAGCAGCGTCGGGCGCTTGCGGCCTATGGCGTGCTCGCGCACGAGCTCGGCCATGTGCTCTGCACCGTGCCGGCCGTGATCGAGGCGGTGGCGAAGGCGGGCTTCGCCAACGAACGCGCGATGCTCGAGGAGCCTCGGATGGAGGCGTCGATGGGACGACGCAACCCGTGGTACCGCGGCTGCTACGGGTACGCGTTCACCGAGTTCCGCCTCAGAGATCTCGCCGACGCCGTCGACGCCGGCGAGGTGCTCGCGCTGGTCGACAGCGCGCTGCGCACGCTTGGCGCCGAGCACGGCCAGCTGCTCCACCACGCCGTCGCCGCGCGCTGCCGTACGGCGCTCGCACGTGCGTTGGAGCCCGGGCTGCTGAGCGCTCTCGACGGCCTGGCGGAGGACGTCGTCGTGCTCGCCGACGACGACGCCGACGGCATGCGCGACTGCTGCGAGCGGTTGCGGAGCCTGCTCGAGCAACAGGGCCTCGATGCGGCGGACGCCGGTGACGGCGGGCAGGGGGAGGGCGCCGGTGAGAGCGCTCGCGTAGGTGCTACGGGTGCCGCCAGTGACTCCGAGGGCGAGCTGACGGCGGCGCAGATCGAGGCGATCCATCAGGCGCAGCAGCAAGTCGACCCCGCCGCGTGGCCACCGGCGAGAACGGCGCTGGAGCGCCACGAGCGAGCGCGGGCGGTCGTCGCGCAGCGGGCCAGTACACGCGACGCCGACCGAGACGCGACGCGTCGGGCGCAGCGCGGGTCTCTCGCCGGGATCGCCGGCAGCCCGTTCGATCCAGTCGAAACGTGGCGCTCGCCGACGACCGAGGAGGAGAAGATCGCGCGCGACCTCGCGCGGCGTCTGTCGATGGTGCCGGTGGCCAACGACCGCCGGATGCTGCAGCGCTTCCCGCCCGGCGGCATCGACGCGGTGCAGATGATTCACCGCGAGGCTCAGCTGGCGCGGGGTCTCGCGCCGTCCGCTGAGCCGTTCGCACGGCTCGAGCGGTCGATCGACCGACTCCGCGACCCACGGATCATCGTGCTGCTCGACACGAGTGGCAGCATGGGGAGCTGGATCGAGCAGGCGACGGGCATCGGCTGGGCGCTCGCGCGCACGGCGGTCCTGCTCCGCGGTCGGGTTGCGATGGTCGGCTTCGGCAACCAGGTGGCGCCGATCATCGACCCGGCGACGCCGCCACGGTTGGTGCCGGTCATCGATGCCGACGGCGGCACGATGTTCGTACGGCAGGCGTTCGAGCGCGCGACCGAACGGATCGACATGCGCGATCCGCACGCCCCTCGTCTCCTGGTCGTCGTCTCCGACGGAGACTGGATCTACCCGGACGAGGATCGTCGACTGCTGGAGCCCTACGTGCGCAGCGGCGTCGCCGCGCTCACGATCACCGTCGGTCGCGAGCCGACCGATCACGTCGGCGTACCGGTGGCGATCGAGCAGCCGCTGCAACTCGGTCGTGTCGTCGCCGACGTCTTCCGCGAGCTCGTGCTCGCGCACCGCACGGGGCGGCGGGCCCGCATTCGCGCGACGGTGACAAGACGCGCCTGACTACCGCCTCCGACGAGGCGGCCCACCACGATGAAGGAGGTCTCCGTGACGGAGAGCAACCTCACCCCCGAGTTGCCGCTCGTGCTGAAGGAGCGGATCGGCAGCCGGCGGGCGGACCCGCTCGAGCCGCAACTGCGTGACTACGGCGTCGACCGCGAGGCGGCCGGCGCATTGTTGCGTCAGCCGCCGGATCGCAGCGACCCCGAGCTCGCGAAAACCGCCTGGCCGCACGTCTTCGACGAGATCGCCCAGCAGAAGCGTCGAATCGACCGCGCCGCCGAGCTCGATCGCAGCGCCCCGTTGCTCTGCGTCGAGCATCCCGACCTGGTTGCCGAGGCGCTCGCGGTGCTCGTCGTGCGGCGCCGCCTGGCGGTGCTCGCGCCGCGACATGGCCTGCCGACCAGCGGCGAGCACTGGTCGCAACTGCACTTCGGCTACCGCCTGTCGACAGTCAACAGCGACAAGGTCGCGCCGGGGCCGAACGCCGGCTCGGGCTACGTGATCGTCCCGAAGGACGACTTCACGACGCGCGGTGAGCTCTCGGTTCGGGCGCACCGTCTGCTCGCGCACGCCCCCGGGCCGATGGCGCTCTGGCGCGGAGTCCTGCGAGACCGCGACGGCCATGCGGTGCGCGATCTCGACTGGCTGGAGGACGACGACCTCGGCGAGCCGTGCCTGCGCTTGGAGTGGTTCGTCGATCCGGTCGTCGAGCTCTGCTATCTGGTCAACGGGAACAGCTCGACCCACCACGGGGCGGTCCGCGGCGCGCATCAGACGGTCTCGTTCAGCGGCGCCGATCACGAGAAGCTCAACCGGCTGGTGCAGCTCGTGGGCCGGATCGGCAACGGGCTTCGGCGTGACGCGGTGGAGACGAGAAGCAGCTCGATCGCCGAGTCGCTGGTGCGGACGGCGACGTCGTACAGAGACCCCGCGAGAGAATGCGCGGACGCGCTCGAGACGCTGCGACGAGGCGTCGGGGAGGGACCGCCGCCGTCGCTCTACGCACGGTTGACGCGCGGCCGCGGGGCACAGCTCGGTCTCGCTCAGAGCCGCGCGATCGGCGATGCATCGCTGATCCCGTCGAGCAGAGCGAGCACCCAGCTCGTCGCGCCGGCGCAGTTGGCGAACCTGCTCCACGGGCTCACGAAGACGATGGCGCCGGTGCTCGCGCTCGACCCGGAGCAGCAGCCGCTCGCCGAGCAACTGGTCGAGCGGGCGCGCCGAACACTCGCCGTCGCTCCGGTCGCCGGGCTCCCCGGCCGTGGCCAACTGCAGGTCGGACAGCCGACTGGCGATCCGATCCGGGTCGAGGAGGTGCCAGTCGCGGTCGCCATGGATCTCGTGCAGCATCACGAGGAACAGGGGCGACGGGCGGCGATCGACCCCGAGGTGGCCGACGTCGTGCGGATGCTGACGACGCCGGTGCGCGACAGCGGTCGGATGCCGAACGGCGAGCAGCTGTTCGGCTTCCAGCGGCGCCTCGTCGCGCAGATCGAAGCGACGCGCTACGGCGCGGTCTTGGCGTCGGGCACCGGGACCGGTAAGTCACCGATGGCCGTCGAGGCGCTCAACCGATGGGCCGGCACGACGCCGGCGTTCCGCGCACTGGTAGTCGTCGAGGACGAGCTGGTCCCGCAGTGGCTCGACGACGTGCTCGTCGGCGTCAGCGGCGAGCCGGGCTTCCTCACGCGTGACGCGCATGTGACGGTGATCGACCGCGAGCAGAGCCCTGCCCGCACGATGAGCGAGTTGGACCGGCAGGCCGGAAGCGGACCGGCGGTCGCGATCTGCGGCCGTACGACGGCGCGTGTTGGAGTTCGGGCCCTGTCGCGACTGGGACGCCGGGACAGCACCGGGGCGGAGATCTGCTTCTTCGACGCGCTGCTGATCGACGAGGGAGACTTCCTCGCCGGCCAGAGCGCAACCGCGCGGGCCGTCCGCGCGATTCGCGGCAACGCCGACCGCGCCGTCGTCATCACGGCAACGCCGATCCGGACCGGTGCGACCGACCTGGTCGAACTCGTCGCCGTCGCTCGCGACCACCCGCCGGAGGTGGCCAGACGCGCCCGCCGGCGGATGCGGGCGATGCGGCTCACCAGCGCCGACACGTCGCGGGTGCACGACGCCTACAGCGTCGTCGTCGCCCGGCCGACCAGCGAGGAGGTCGAGGACGTCATGCCGCGGCTGGGCGAGGTGATCGTCCAGCAGGTGCCCGTGACGCAGCTGGAGCGGCGCGTGGTCGAGAAGGTAGAGGCCGGCCTCGTCGAGGTCTACCAGCAGCTCGTCGAGGCGGTCGAGAGAGCCGGGGAGCTGGACGACGGCAGCCAAGCGGGCCAGGAGAACCGGCTCGCCCTCGAGCAAGCTCGCCGCTCACTCAATCAGCTGGGCCCGCTGGCGATCCGCCTCGCCTGTGACTGGGAGGCGGCCTTGCAGTCCAGAAGCGACGCGGCGCAGCTGCTGGCGATCGACGCGGACCTGCGCAAGCTCGCCGCCTCTGGTCAGACACCGACGATGCGCAGACTCAACGCGTCGCTGATCGCGCAGTCGGTCGCTTCCAGACAGCCGATCCTCGCGTTCTGCGAGTACGTCGCACCGTTGCGGCTCCTGCGCGACGAGCTGCGCGAGCGGCACGGCGTCGACGCCGGGCTGTTGACCGGCGAGACGCCGGCGGCCGAGCGACACGCGCTCTGTCGCGCCTTTCGCGACGGCAGCGGGGTCGACGCACTGCTGGTCGGCCCGCAGTCGCTGCGGGGGAAGAACCTGCAGCGCGCTCGTCGCGTTCTGCACATCGACCTCCCACGTGCGCCCTATCGGTGGGAGCAGCGGAACGGTCGTGCGGCGCGGATCGGCTCGGCTTGGAGAGAGATCGACGTGGTCGTGCCGCAGATGGAGAACAGCTTCATGCGCTATCTGCAGGAGCTGATCGTCACTCGCGCGGCGGAGGCCGCCGCGGTCATCGACGGCGACGGCGCCCGCAGTCACCTCGCAGCTCAGTTCGCCGGTCTCGCCGCAGATCTCCAGCTCGGCGAGACCGCCACAGCGATCGGCTACGTCGCCGCCCGCCTGCTCGAGCAGCGCGCCTAGACGGCGCTGCTCGACCGCACACCGACCACCCATCCGTCAGTCCCGATACTGGGACAGGAGGGAACATCACCATGACCCAGCTGACGTTGGCGACTCGCGACATCGACGCGCCGCGCACCGCCGCGATCCTGCACGTCACCGAGATCGCTCTCGACGACCACAGCAATCCGCGCTTCGAGCGCGAGGAGATGGCCGCGCTCCAGGGCAGCCTCGGTCGCCGGGGGCAGCTCCAGAACATCAATGTCATCGAGCGCGGCGAGCCGGACGACGACGGCCGCCGCTATGACCTCGTCGCCGGCAGATCCCGCTACGCCGCGATCCGCGCGATGTACGAGGAGGGCGCCGGCACAGGCCAGCTGCTCGCCGTCATCCACCCGCCCGGCACGACTGCGGACGAGGCGCGCGCGATCGGGCTGACCGAGAACCTCCAGCGCATCCAGATGAAGACCGGCGAGACCGCGCGCGCGATCGAGCTCTACGCCACCGAAGGCAGACTCACCGTCGACGCGATCGCGGACGAGCTGGCGCTTCACAGACGCACGGTCGCCGGCTACCTGCGCCTCGCCAGAACGCTGCCGGCGAGCGCACTCCAGAAGCTCGACCAGGGCAAGCTCACCAAGGCAGCCGCCGAGGCGCTCCTGCCGCTCGCCAGACGCGCCAGATCGCTCGTCGACGCCGTCGTGCAGCAAGCCGGGGAGACGATCGCCGCCAGCGACATCGCCGCCAGTCCCGACCTCGTCACGTACGAGGCCGTCCGCGACCGGCGCATCAACGGCACCTACGCCGAGCCGTTCACCGGAGGCCTCGACGTGCTGGACGTCTCCGAGGTCCTGGCGCGCGCCGCCAGCGAGCTCGAGCCGTGCAGCGGGCGGCCCACGGAGGGCACCGCCGTTGTGATCTCGGATGCTCGCACGCTGGTTCGGAAGCTCGACGAGCGCGAGCGTGACGAGCGGCTCGCGCACGTCGAGCCCAGCGACGTCCACCGCATCAAACAGACCGCGCCAGCCGGCGCGATCGTCGACCTCGCCACCAAGGTCGACGACGACGGTGAGATCCTCTCGCGCGCCGTCGTCTGCACCAGCCCGATGCTGATGCTCGAATGGGCGAGCGGCGCGGCCCAGCGGATCCTCGACTCGACGACCGCCAGACCGACCGAGCCCGAGAGCAACCTGCTGGAGCAGGAGGCTGCGGCGATCGAGGCGATCAAGGCCGAGGCGGTGGACTGGAACCGGCACCTTGCCAGCTTCTGCGAGGCGGTCAGCACCGGAGACGACGGCTGCGACGCCGACGAGATGGTCGAGCAGCTCGTGCTCGGCGCCTGCCACCTCCACGGGCAGCTGCGCGTCGGTCAGGGGCTCGGTCACGTCCGTGGCGACTGGCGTCAGGACGACGTGGCGGTCGAGGGCGGAGTGATCGAATCACGCCACCGTCCGCCGCTCGGTGCCGAGGAGGCCCAGCAGCGCTTCGAGCACGAGATCGAGGCGCTCGACGTCCGCCGCGGGATGCGGCTCACCGCCGCGGCGATCGCCGCCGGCGCCCTCTGTGACACGCGCGAGGTCGGCGGTCGGATGCGCAACCGGCAGCTGCGCCTCCCGATCGCCGACGACTCGCCGGCCGGCCGCATGGCGCCCGCGCTCGCCGCGCTCGCCGATGCCTGGGAGCTGGCGCCGGACGAGTTTGCCGAGAAGGTCCGCGGCCTCCTCGACCTCGACCAGGACGGCGACCTTCCGATCGTCGACCCGGCAACCGTCAAGCGCCGCTCACGGCGATGAGAAGGAGCCCTTCATGACCAACGTGATCGCGCATCCGACGGCGCGGCGCCCCTATCGCATCAGCGACGAGGTCAAGCGCGTCCTGCGCTCCAACGAGTACCCCAGAGGGGAGGAAGGCGACCTCCTCACCGACGCGGAGTTCGCGGACTTCATCACCGTCTGCGAAGCGCGCCAGCTCGATCCGCTGCGTCGGCACATCTACGCGACGAAGCGATCGCGACGCGGCAGAAAGCAGTTGTCGGTCGAGGCGACGATCGACGGCCTTCGACTGACCGCCGAGCGCACCAACCGCTATCGCGGCCAGACGAGAGTGCTGTGGACCGGCAGCGACGGCAGATGGGTCGACGCCTGGCTCGCGACCACACCGCCGAAAGCGGCGGCCGCCGGTGTGTGGCGCGACGGCGACGCCGAGCCGCTGACGGCGGTCGCCCACTACGACGAGTTCGTCCAGCGGTTCGACGACGGCAATCTGCTCGCCATCTGGCGGGAGAAGCCGCGGCTGATGCTCGCCAAGTGCGCAGAGGCGCTCGCCCTGCGCAAGGCGTTCCCCGACGAGCTCGGCGGTCTCTACACCGCCGAGGAGCTGGATCGCGCCGAGGGCGCCGGGCGGACGAAGCCGGCGTCGCGGCCGGCTGCTGGCGCGGTCGTCGCCGGGATCGGCGGACTGGCGAAGGCATGCGGCGAGCACGGCTACTCGACGACGGTCGCGCACAGCCTCGCCCATCTCGCCGGTAGCGGCGCCCGCATCGACTCGCTGGGCCAGGCGGACGCGCAGCGCGCCGTCGCTTGGGTGACCGGAGCGGCTGACGCCGGCGTCGAAGGCGAGGTGGTGCTCGACGCGGTCGGCTTCGCGATCGCGCACAGCACCAGCTGGAGCGCGGCGCAGGACAACCTCGAGCGC
Organism: Actinomycetes bacterium; assembly: GCA_023405705.1. Next base: position 9,099 of record JAEXXR010000241.1, on the reverse strand, counting down.
TGGATTGGTCGCAAGCGCCAGAGCGCCGCTGCGACGCCGGCGGCCGCCGGTCCGCCCCTGCCGATCGATCGCGATCGGATCCGGCATGTGCCATTGCGGGCGGTGGCAGTCCGATGAGCGAGGCGCACCGACTGCTCGCCGACGTCGCCGTGGCCGCTGGCTTCGGAGCCGCGACGATCGCGCTGCTCACCGACGCGACGCTGCCGAACGTGCGCGACGACGACCTCGACGAGACGGAGGCGCTCGCGCTGGTCGACGCGGTCGAGGTGACCGCCGAGGCCGGCATGTCCGACGCCGACCTCGTCCGACTCGTTCCCGCGCTGCAGCGTAGGTACGGTTCGGACTGGCGCCGGCCGTTCTGGCAAGGCCAGCTCCACGCCGCCGCGATCCGCACGGCCGATCCGGACCGATACGGCCGCAGCCCGGTCAGGGCTGTGCTCGAACGAGCAGCCCGCCCTGCGACCGCGCCAGCGACTTCGCCCGACGCGGCCCGAGAAACCAAACTCCACCGATCGGAGGTGTCGACGGTGCCGAATCCGACCTCTGCCGGCAGCGAGGTCGCCGAGCGGCTCGCCGCGCAGATCACCGTGCCCGTAGAGCTCCCGCTGCGCTGCGACGGCTCGCGGGTCGACTGCCTCTCGGCGTCGTCGCTGGCGATGTTCCTGAAGTGCCCGGAGGAGTGGCGTCGCCATCACCTCCGTCGTGAACGTTTCCCCGCCACGCCCCCGATGGCGATCGGCTCGATCGTCGACGCGGTCGTCGGTCAGCTCGTAGCGGAAGTCATCGCCGGCGAGCCTCCAAGGGCCGGAAGCGAGCTCAAGGAGCTGTTCGATGCCGCCCGCGACAGGTTTCTCGAGCGCAATGAGGTCGCCTGGACGGCCGAGGAGCCGCGCTTGATGTCTGAGCACCTGGCGCGAGCAGCCGTCTCGCTGTACGCCGACCGGATTCTCCCGACGATCACGAGCCCGATCGCCGTGCAGCGCCGGTTCCGCTTCAAGCTCGCACCTGAGGCGGCCTGGTCGGTGATCGGCGCGATCGACGTCGAGGAGGAGCGGCGCGTCCGCGACACCAAGGTGAAGACGAAGTCGCTGTACGGCCACGCTGTCGAAGGGGACGTCCAGGCGTCCACCTACCTGCTCGCGCGGCACCTGGAGGAGAACCCGGCCGAGGTGTTCGTCTGGGACATCGTCCTCAAGTCAGGGAAGCAGCGCAGAACGACGAGCTGGACCCAGGTTCCGGCCCGGCGCAGCGCCGGCCAGATGCGCTCGACGCTGCTCCGCTACGCGGCCGCCGCCCGCCGCATGGTCGCGCTCAACGCAGCGTTCGGCCCGGACGAACCCTGGGACTTCGCCGACCCGAGACACACTCTGTGCTCCGAGCGCTACTGCGGCTTCTTCCCGAGCTGCCCGGGCGGGGGAGGGCTCGCCGACATCGTCGAGCAACCGTCCGTTGACGTTGTCCCCGCCGATCCGACACCGGTCGCATCGCCGCAGCCGCTCAAGGCCGCCGACGACGAGCAGGTCCTGCCAGCACCGCCCGATCCTCGCGGGGTGCTTCGGGACGAGATCCCGGCATAGCGCGCGGGCGCACCAAACAGGAGCCGACCTCCTGACTGGATCGATCCAGTCAGGCAAACTAGAATCGGAGGAGGCATGTTCGACATGCGCACACTTCCGCAGAAGGCCCGTGACCTTTCTTCGCTCGACGAGCGGGAGCAGCGGGCGATCGCGCTGATCGGCAGGGGCGTTTCGCCTCACGATGTCGCTGAGCAGCTGGGAATGGATGAGCCGCAGGTGTTCCGGCTCGTCACCGGCGTGCTTGACGAGGCGGAGCCGCCCGGCGGCCCGTCGCTCACCGAGGTGCACCGCCGGCACGGCACGCAGCCGGCATCGGCAGTCGAGCGCGATGCGTTCGACGCCGAGTACGGCCGGTCGCGGCCGGCCGACGACGAAGGCTGACCGTGGTCTCCCAGAAAGGCGGCGGGCGCGGCGCGCCCGCCGCCTTCGACGATGCGCTGTTCGAAGCGGATCTTCTCCGTGTCGGTGGCGGCGGACGGGCGGCGCTGCGCCTCGCGCGCCGGCGGATCGAGCGCGAAGGGCTGACCGCCGACCGCGAAGGGCTGACCGCCGACCAACGATGGGACTGCCACGCCGAGCACCCCGGCGGGACCGAGCTGCCGGGCTGCAAGAAGACGTACGTCCCCGGCCCCGGCGGCCGGTGGCGGATGGTGTTCCAGGTGGCCCGTATCGCTGACGGCCGCCTCGGCCTCGTCTTCGTCGCTGCGGGCGTCGGGCACGTGCCCGGCGGACTCCGGCGCGACGTCTACGACCTGGCGCACTATCGCCTCCACGGGCGCTGGCCGGCGCGCCGCAGCACCTGAGCAGTGGCTCAACTCGTGGGGGTGGTTTTCTGCGCCCCTCTCGACGCACCGCCATGTCCGTCGACCTCACCACCCCGAGATGACGCTCTCGGTGCGAAGCGGCCTCCTGCCGTCGTGGACTCGCGTCGAGCCCCCAGATCCAGGTTCGCCGTTCTGGCACGACGAGGCCGACGGGCAGCGGCGGCACGTCCACGAACTGCTCGTCGGCGCCGCCCCGGAACGCGCCGCCGAAGTGAGGTACGAGCACGCTCAGGCAGTCGCTCGGCTCGTCGCTGCGGCGCTGGAGGCATGGACTGGTGGCGACGGTCACGAGGCGCGTCGGCTCTGCCATGCGGCCGCGCGGCTGAGCGAGGAGGTCGTCGGCTTCTGGCCGGCGTCGCTCAACGTGCCGAGGCGCTCCTGATGGAGGACGGATGCGGAATGGAACCGAGCGACGCCGCGGCCCGAGCGCGGCGTCGAAGGCAGGAGGTTCGGGATGAGGACCGCAGGGATCAGAACCCACGACCTTGTGCTCGTCGATCGCCGCGGCTGGCGGTTCGAGGCGATCGTCTCCGGACGAGAGCCTGGCGGGACTCGCTTTGCGATCAGACCATTGCGACCAGCGGTCTCGTACCGAACCGCCAGCGCCCGGGAGATCGTCGCGCACTGGCGAGCACGACCGTGGGCGTCCGGCAGAGTGTCGATCAGGCCGATCCGGCCGGACGACATCGTCCACTTCACCTGCGCGAAGGGCAGCGCCGTCTTCGGAACGGTGCTGAAACGCGACGGGAGCCGCCTTCGGGTGCGGCGCCTCGAACGAGGCGCCGCCGGCTCGAACCCGGTGGAGCCGGGGGCGATCGTTCGTCACTACGCCCGCCAGGGTCGCAGGCGGCGTGGCTCCTGAAGATCGGAGAGGACGGCGACGCGATCGCCGTCCTCTCTTTTTGAGCACCTTGAACCGGTCTGTGCGACAACGGGGGTGCGGTTTCGCCATGGGTGCCCGCGATCGTGTCGATGTGGAACGACGCGCCCTCGCACTGCAACTGGATCGAGAAGGGGTCCCGCGGAGGGAGATCGCCGAACGGCTCGGGGCGGCGCCGAGCACGGTGCGCGGTTGGCTTTGCGACCCGGACGGGTCGCGGGCTCGGCGTCGCCGAGCCGCGTACGGCTCGCGATGCGCGAGTTGCGGCGCGAGAACGAGCGGTAACCGCCCGGAGGCTCCTCGGCACCGCTGCCGTCGATGCGCCGGCGAGAAGTCGCGCCGTTGGTCGCGCGCGGCGATCGTCGCGCGGACGATCGAGTGGCGCCGGGAGGTCGGTCGCTGGCCGAGAGCGTCGGACTGGCACGCGACGCGCGCGCATCAGCGAGGCGGAGTCGCATGGGCGCGGTGGAGCAGCGGCCGGTGGCCGCCGGCGAGCACGGTGACGCGCGACTTCGGTCGGTTCGACCTCGCGGTCGACGCCGCACGCCGACAGGCCGCGGAACAGAGATGAATGGAGCGTGGCGCAAGAATGCTCAAATCCAGTTCACTGTGGGCACACTCCCACTCAGCTGTTGCTTGCCGCCGAAAGTGGTCCTGCTGCGGGAGCGGATCCGGCGTTGACGGTCATGAGGTCGGAAGCGTGGTCGACGTGATGCGCATGCGAGGGCGAAGGAGGCGAGTACAGGTCGGTCTGATCGCCGCCTTCGTCGGCTTGCCGCTCGCGGCCGGCAGCCCTTCGGCGTTCGCCGAGACGCTCAGCACCGCTCAAGCCCGCGACGCCGGAGCGGGGTTCCTCGCGACCGCGCCGCCGCCAGCCTCGATCGGCTCGATCTGCATGGTTGACACGGGCGTCGATCACACGCCGGACACCGAGGCGGTGCAGGCGCGGATCTCGCTGTGGGACGACGTCGTCGGCGACGCCAGCCCGACGCGCCATGGCACGCTCGTCGCGACGCTGATCGCAGCGCCTTTGAACGGCTGGGGGATGGTCGGCATCTGGCCGTCGGCGCGCGTCGTCAGCATCCGCGCGAACACGACCGGCACAGACGCGTTCACCGTCGCCTCCTATTACCAGGCGATGCGCCGTTGCGTCGGCGTGGCGGGCTTCTACAACATCCGCGTGCTGCTGCTGGCGCTCGGGTCGGACGCGCCGCTGACGGATGAGGAGACGGTCGCGCTCAACGAGATCGTCACGATCGCGCGGACAGCGGGGATCAACGTCGTCGCGGCATCGGGCAACAACGGCGGCGGCCCGCTCGAGACGCCGGCGCAGCTGGCCGGGGTCCTGTCGGTCGGCGGCGCGGCGCCGGACGGCGCGCTCTGCGGGATCAGCGCCATCGGCGCAAGGATCCTCGCGCCGGGCTGCGGCGTCGACGCGGTCGACTTCAGCACCGGCGCCGCCGCGAAGTTCGACGGCACCACGGCGGCAGCCGCGGTGACCGCGGCGGCGCTCGCAGCGCTCCGCTCGTGGCGGCCCGAGCTGACTCCGGACGACGCAGAGCACCTCGTCTTGACAACGGCGGTCGCGGGCGCCGGAGGCGGCAGGATCGACGTCGCGGGCGCGTTCCGGGCCGCGGGTCTCGCTGCGGTGGTCGAGGGCGCCCCGCCTGTCGGAGCCCCGCCGCCTCAGCCGCCGCCGCCCGATGACGGCCGACGAGACTTGGCGCCGCCGAAGACGCGGCTGCCGAGACCACGCGCTCGCGTGCAGCGGACGCCGAGACGTCCGAACCGGATCCAGATCCGCCTCCGCAATCTGCCGAGGTCAGCGCGCGCCGTCGTCAGCGTCACCGAACAGCGCCGTCGCGGCAGAGGTCGGGAAGCGCACGTCGTAGCCCGCCACCGAACCTCCCGCCGCATCAGCCGCGTGAGGGTGCGGTCGCGGAAGGCCCTGCGCGTGTCGATCCGCTACGTCGATCCGGCGAGACGCCGGTTGTCGTCGCGCACGTTCGTCGCGCGCGTGGACGCGGTCAGAAGAGGGCGTCGGCGATGAGGCGCGTGATGATCGCGGCGGCGCTCGCGGCGGCGTCGGTCGCACCGGCATCGACTTCGGCGGGTTCCTTCGAGGTCAGCCTGTGCGCCGACACGCCGTCACTCTCGGCGAGCGCGGCGGTCGCAGCGAACTCGCGCCCGGCGACGCTGGTGACGAGCAGCGCGTGCCGGGTGGATCCCGTCGGCCTGTTCGACGGGATCGCCGCGGCCGACGTGAGAGGCGCTGGCAACACGCCGGCCGGGTCGGCTGCGATGTGGTCGGTGACGGCGACGCCGGGAACGAGAATCGCCTCGGCGCGGGTTCGGCGCTTCGCGGGCAAGCGCGACAACTCCTGGAGCATCTGGATCAGAACGGCCGAGGGACACACGCTCGAGACGTGCGAGATCGTCGCGACACTGAGCTGCGCAGTCGGGGCGGTGCCGACCAGCCCGGAGTCGGTCGCCACGTACCCGGCGCTCGACACCGACGGGATCAGCTGGGGCGTCTCCTGCGGCGCGCCGGTCGGCGACTGCGTGAACGGCGCGTCGCTGAACAGCGCGTGGGCGGCGATCTACGGCGCGACGCTGACGGTGCGGGACCCGGATCCTCCGCAGCTGCAGCCGATCTCGGGCTCGCTCGTAGCGCAGACGCGCTGGCACATGGGCACCGAGCAGGCCACGATCGCAGCCACGGACGCCAGCGGCATCCGGCGTCTCGAGCTGCTCGTCGACAGCGCGATCGTGTCGAGTTCGGAGCCGCCCTGCGACTTCACCACGATGCGACCGTGCCCTCGCGACGCCCAGCTCAGCGCCAACCTCGACCTGGCCGGGCTGGTGGACGGCGAGCACGAAGTCCTCGCCCGAGCCTTCGACGCCGCCGGTCAGCCCTCGTCCACAGGGTCGGTGCGGATCGCGGTCGACACGCGCGCGCCGGCGAAGCCAGTCGCGATGACGGCGGCGCGGAACCCCGACGAGACGATCACCGTCCGCTGGGCGAACCCCGATCAGGGCGGCGGCGCGCCGATCGCGGCGGCGCACTACCAGTTCTGTCCGCTCGGGTCGGACGTCGGATGCGTCAGCAGCGGGATCGTGGCCGGCGATCGCATCGCGGCGCTCGAACGGATCCGCCCGCCCGCCGGCGGTGCACCCTGGGACCTCGTCGTCTGGTTGCAGGACGGGGCCGGCCATGCGGATCGGGCCTCTGCGGCACGGCTGACGATCACGCCGGTCGACCGCCCGGGCCCGATCGACAGAAGACCGCCGACGTCGACAACTCGGAGACGACCGACGAAGCTCGCCATCACGAGGGCGGTCGCACGAGGCAACACGCTGCGCGTCCGCGGAGCGGCGGCACCGGCGTTCCGGAGCCGGGTACGCGTCGCCGTGCGGTCGGCCCGTCGCGGGTGGCCGGCGGCGCGGCGCGTCGTCGTCGTGCGCAGAGGCCGCTTCGCCACGAGCTTCGACATCCGGAAGCTCAGGGCTCAGCGGCCCCGGCTCGTCACCGTCCACTACCCCGGCAGCAGAGCCTTCCGTTCGACGACGGTCGTCCGTCGGGTCGTAACTCAGAGGGGTGGATCTCGGTGAATCTGCGACGGACCTCATGTATGCGGAACGCGATCAAGCTGCTCTCCATCCTCGCCGGCGGGATGACGCCGATCGTGGCGTCGGCGGTCGTGCCCGCGACGGCCGGCGCCGGCACGTACGTCGCGTACGCCTGCCACACGCCGTCGGGCAGATGGGCGTCGACGGAGGGCTGGAGCGCGGCGCGCTACGACACGATGGTCGGCGTCATCGCGAGAACGTACGAGGACTGCGCGCAGGCCGGCCAGGCGAACCCGATGGGCCGGCTGGTCGCAGAGCTGCGCGAGCCGCCCCACTGGATCGACCCGGCCAGAGCCGGCGACTACGCGTCATGGAGCGTCGGCGGGCCAGACGGGACGCTGGTCGAAAGCGCGCGGATCGGTCTCTGCGCCGACGCGGGAGCAGGGACTGGCAGCCGGGTCTCGATCGGCCCGCAGCTCAGCTGGATGGCGCCCGGCACGGCGCTCGTCGCCCCGCTCGCGACCGGCCCGGGACAACTTGGCTGCGCCGCTCCGCCATACTGGCGCGCCGCGCCGGCCGGCAGCAGCAACCACGTCGACCTGCCGGGCCTGAACGCCCAGCGGCTCTACTTCACGACGTGGTGCGTGCTCGAGGACTGCAACCCGGGCTCGGATCCGTTCGTCAGCGTCGAAGTCGCGTCAGCGATCCTGACGATGCGCGACGACCACCCGCCGACCGTCGAACGCGCGGCCGGCACTCTTGCGAGCGGCGATCCGCAGAACGGCCGCCTGGAAATCAGCTTCAACGCGCGCGATGTCGGCGCCGGCATCTTCCGGTCGATCGTCGAGGTCAAGGTCAACCAGTCGGGCGAGTGGAGACAGTACGCCGCGCCGATCGTCGACCGCCTCGGCGGCCGCTGTGCGCCCGCCGGCGAGACCGTCGCGGTCCACGAGTTCCTCTACGTCGACCCGTGCCCGAAGGCAGTGGTCGACGCGCGCGCGACGCTCGACACCAGCCAGCTGCCCGCCGGCGACCACCTCGTGCGGGCGCAGGTGGAGGACGGGAGCGGCAACCGCACCGACATCGTCCCGGCGCGCATCGTCCACGTCGAGGATGCGAATCACGGCAGAACGCTCGGGAGACCTCAGCCACCTCCGCCGAACAACGGCACGGGCGCGAGCGCGAAGGCGCTCGTCAAGCTCGACAGAGACGGCCGGACGGTCGGCTTCCGACGGAGGCTCGACGTCCGCGGCCGGCTCGTCGACGAACACGACAGACCGATCGCCGGCGCGCGGATCGAGGTCGACTGGCGCCGCCTGATCCCCCGACGCGGCGTCAGAGGAGCGCCCTGGCGAGCCCTCGGCAGAATCACGACCGGCAGAAACGGTCGCTTCGTCGCACGCATGCCGACGACCAGCTCGCGCGCGCTCCGCTTCTCGTACAAGGCCAACTACGCCCAGGACGGGTTCACGTCTGCTGCTCAGTACGGGCTCCGAGTGCGCGCCCACGTCCGGGTGCGAGCGAGCAGCACTCGCATCCGCAACGGCCAGGCCGTCGTCTTCGCAGGCCGCGTCGCCGGAACCCCGCGCGGTGGCGTCCCGCTGTCCCTGCAGGCGTGGGTCACCGGCCGCGGCTGGACGCCCGCGCGAACCGAGCAGGCCGATCCGCGCACCGGGGCGAAGGGCCGCTTCCGCGTCTCCTACCGCTTCGCGCGCACCTTCGAGCGCGTCGTCTACAGATTCCGGCTGGTCGTCGGAGAGGACTCGAACTTCCCGTTCGTCCGGTCGGGGAGCCGGCGGATCATGGTGGTGGTGCGGCCGTAGTGACTCGTCGCGGATCCGCATCCGGGGCGGTGGTCGTCGAAGCACGGAACGGCGACTATCGAGGGGTAGTCGGCACGTGCGTCACCCGCCGCAACCCGTCGAGAGACGCTTCGGCAGGTCGTGCGCAGCATCCAGCGCCGCGGCGCGGTCGAGCACCGCTACGCCCTGGCCCCCGACGCGCTCGGCAAGGCCTGCTCCTCAGCATCGCCCCGACCGGATGTTCCGAGCCGGCTCCCAGCTGAGTGCGGGATTCCTGTCTATCGCGCGAGCGAGGGCGGCTCCACGGCGCAGGCCGCCCCGGAGCCGCTGTGGTCGCGGAAGCGGGCTCGGTTCGAGGTGCTGAGCGCGACTCGGGCGATGCCTTGCGCGACGTGGCGGTCGCCGCCGTAGGAGACGGCGACCGCCGAGCTTGCGGGGTGCCCGGC
>JAEXXR010000237.1 GCA_023405705.1 Actinomycetes bacterium | reverse complement strand
GGCGGCCAGCAGCGCGTCGGTGCGGTCGCGCAGCAGCACCCCGGCAGCGATCGCCGGCAGGCAGAACGCACACTCCGCGAGCAGCAGCGCGAACGTCAGCGGCGTCCCCATCACCCCCTCCGCGTAGAAGCCGACGCGCAGCAGCACGAAGGCGGCGACGCTGCCGGCGGCGGCGAGCGGGACGTGGCGCGGGTCGCGCACGTAGGCGGCGACGCCGAACAGCGCCAGCGGCGTGTAGAGGCCCCAGACGGCCGGCGGGGCGAGGCCCTCGGTCGTCGCGACGAGATGGACCGCGAGCGCCCAGGCGAGGAACAGCAGCGGATGGGCGCGGCGGACGAGCGCCGCCGCGGCGGCGGCCGCCCACAGCGCGTGGGCCGCCGGTGCGGAGCCGGTGACGCCCCAGAGGGCGATCTCCAGCTGCCCGCCGACGAGCAGCCCGCCGGCGATCGCGAGATCGATCCGGCGGGCCGCGGTGCGCTCGCTCACCGCTCACTCATCGAAGATGGGCGAGCGCACGATGATGCGTCAGCGGCGTCCGCGGGAGACGATCACGGTGACCGTCGCCTTGTGCTTCAGCTTCTTGCCGGCCTTGTGCGAGAGCTTGATGACGCGCCCCTTGCGGACCTTCTTGGAGGCGGCCTTCTTCGTCTTCGCCTTGCAGCCCTTCTTGCTCAGCGCCTTCTTGGCGGCCGCGAGCGTGCTGCCGGCCTTCACCTTGGGGACGACGCATCTCTTGGCGGACGGTCTTCTCTCACCGCCGCCACCACCTCCCGGCGGTCTCGGCGGGTTGCCGGTCCCGCCGCGGTCGACGTTCTCGCAGTCGCCGGCGATCTCGTCGATCGGGTCGGCGATCACGGTGTCGTTGCCGACGCCGCAGGTGACGCTGTCCTTCTCCCCGTCGCGGACGTTGACGTGGTCGTTGCCGTACGGGCCGCGGCAGACGAGGAAGTTGCAGGCGCCGGAGCCGGCGTCGGCGTTGATCGTGTCCTGGCCCGGGCCGCCGACGATGCGGTCGTCGCCGTAGCCGGCCTCGATCACGTCGTTGCCGCCCTTGCCGTCGATCTCGTCGCCGAGGTCGTCGGTGCGGATGTTGTCGCCCTGGTCGGAGCCGACGACCTTCGAGCTGCCGTTCGGGCTGTTCCAGATTCTGACGTTCAGCCCGGCCGCGCCGGCGAGCACGGTCGCCGCCTGCGTCAGCTCGATTCTCTCGACGTTGACGACGTTGTCGTTCTCGCCCGGGTGGCCGTCGTTGGCGACGCCGTCGAGCGAGATCATGAGACCGATGCTGGCGTTCTGCTGGATCCAGTCGCCGGCGATCGTGTCGTTCCCGGGGCCGCCGTCGATCACGTCGCTGCCCAGGACGACGTCGTCGCCCTGCAGCGTGTCGTCGCCCTCGCCCCCGAGGACGCGGTCGTTACCGGCAGCGCCGTTGATTCTGTCGTTGCCAGGGCCTCCGTCGAGAAGGTCGTCCCGGTTGCCGCCGTCGAGCACGTCGGAGCCCTCGCCGCCGTTGGCGGCGAACACGGCACCGCGACCCGGGCCGCTCAGTCTGTCGTTGCCGGAGCCGCCGTCGAGCGTCACGGAAAGGTCGTCAGGCAGGCCCAGACCGTTCGAGTTCACGGTGACGACGCCCTGGTCGTCACCGTCGCCCAGCTCGATGCGTACCGGCCCGACCGGGCAGTAGGCGTCCTCGACCGCGTTCAGCAGACCGTGGGTGCATCCGGGAGGGAGGTCGATCGCCTGATTGTGGTCGGTGATCGTGAGGATGTTCGGATCGGGTGCGAGCGACATGTCCGGACGGACGTGGACGATGTTGCTCTGGCCCGGCGAGGCACGGTAGACCCACGTGCCGTTCTCGTTCGTGAGCTGGCCCGCGGAGGCACTGCCTGCGAGCAGGAGCGTCGCGAACAGCCCGACCAGGACCGTCGCGACGAGACGTTTTGCGGTCACTGAAGTCATCCGCCGAACTTACGCCGCCACCGCCGCGCCGGCATCGGACGGAGCGGACTTCGGGCTCTCCCGAAGGTCCCGATCGCCCACCTGGAGGATCCGCACTCCGGCGACGATGAAGCCGATCATCGTCAGCGTCCCGCCGATCGCGAACGGCAGCAGCCCGACCGGCATCGCGAAGACGATGACGTAGCCGACGAGCACGAGCAGCGCAGCCCACAGCTTGACGACGCCTGCCCGCCACAGCGCGAAGGCGAGGAGCGTCGTCCCGAGGATCGAGCCGACGACCGCAGGCGCCTGGAAGAGGATCTGCTGGAACGGCTCGGAGGCCTTCTCGGAGATCGCGACGCCCTGCTCGCGCGGCAGCTCCTGCGCGAGCGCGAGGTCGTAGAAGTCGACGACGATCAGCCCGTTCAGCGAGACGGTGCCGAGGATCGCGAGCGTGCCCGCGATCCACAGCAGCTTGCCGCCGCGGGGGCTCAGCAGCGAGACGATGCCGAAGGCGGCCGGGGCCCACACCAGCCAGCCGAAGTGCAGGAACGTCGCAGCCCACAGCGACTGCTCGGGATGAGCGGCGAGCGCGTCGTGGTAGGCGGCGGTCGTCGCCTGGCCGTCCGCCTCCCACGGGGTGACGAGATAGCCGATCTGGACCAGCGCCGCCGCGACGATCAGGCAGATGCCGGTGAAGCGGGCGGACGGGAACGGGCGTGACACGGGAGGACCTCCAGGACGGGCGCGGTTGCGGGCGATCGACGCTAGGTCCGCGTCCCGCCGCCGGCATCGCCGCAACGTCCCCGGCCCCCGGCACCTCCCGCGCGGGCACGCCCGACGATCGGGGGAGATCGGGGCCCCCACCCCTGGCCATGCGACCGGCCGACGGTGCACACTTCCTCCCGTGAACCCGGACCCGCACGTGATCGTCCTCTTCGGCGCCTCCGGGGATCTCGCAAGACGGAAGCTGCTGCCCGGACTGCTGCGGCTGTTCCAGGCCGGCCTGATGCCGGTCGACTTCCGCATCGTCGGCACGTCGCTCGACCAGCTCGACGACGACGCCTTCCGCAGGCTCGCCCACGACGCCGTCACCGAGTTCTCCCGCTCGCACGTCTACGAGCGCTCGTGGGA
>JAEXXR010000165.1 GCA_023405705.1 Actinomycetes bacterium | reverse complement strand
GCGTGGCGCTCCCCGAGGTGCGGGGCGCGCCGCGTTCACAGCCGCGCCAGCCATTCGAGCGGGAAGGGCGGCTGCGCCAGCGGCTTGACCGCGAGCCGCGTCAGCAGCAGCGGGTTGTCGTCGCCGGCGATGCGGTTGAGGTCGAGCTCGCCGCAGCCGCCGCAACGGTGGACGAGCACCCACTCGCCGTCGCCGCGGACGGAGACGGCGATCGGCTCCATCGACGCGCCGCAGTCGGCGGCGCGGTCGCCGGGCGTGCGGTCGTCGAGGTGCCGGCTCCAGAGGCAGCTCGGGCAGTGGTTGCGATGGGCCGTGCCGGGTGCGTCGGACGGGATGTCGAGACCGCAGTTGCGGCATCGGAACGCGCGTGGCGCTCGGCGCCGGTCGCGCTGTCGCTGATCTCGCGACAAGGGGTCCTCCGAGTGATGGATGCGGACGAAGACGCTGGTCGCGCGCGTCCGCCGCCTCAGCGGGAGGCGAGCGTGGCCGCCGTCCGCGTCGAGCGGGCAGCGGTCAGCCGGTCGGCGGTCCTGGGTGGTTCAGCCGACCGGGCGCAGCGCGACGATGTCCGCACGGGCATCCATCAGCGGTCGACCATACCGGACGAGCGCCGCTCGCTGCCAGTCGCCTCGCTGCCAGTCGCCTCGCTGCACCGCGAGGAGGCGGCGGCTGCTCAACCGCCGGCGGCCGGCAGCTGCCCCGCGAGCGCGCCGCCGTCGACGACCAGGTCGGTGCCGTTCATGTACGACGACTCCTCCGAAGCGAGGAAGAGGGCGGCCGCGGCGATCTCCTCGACCTCTCCGACGCGGCCGGCGGGGAGAGCGGCCCAGCGGCCGGGGGCGTCGGGGTCGGCGACCATCGCGGTGCGGATCCCGCCGGGGACGAGCGCGTTGACGCGGATGCGGTCGGGCGCCAGCTCCAATGCGGCGACGCGGGTGAGACCGCGCAGCGCCCACTTGCTCATCGCGTAGGCGCCGCGCTCCGTGTAGCCGGTCATGCCGGCCGTCGAGCTGACGTTGACGATCGAGCCGCCGCCGGCCGCGCGCATCGCCGGCGCGACCGCCTTGATGCCGAGGAACGGACCGCGGGCGTTGACCGCGAGCATCCGGTCGACGCCCTCCGCGGTCTCCTCCTCCAGCGACCGTCTCCAGTGCAGCGCGGCGTTGTTGACGAGCACGTCGAGCCGGCCGAAGCACGCGACGGTGCGTGCGACCGCTCGCTGCCAGGCGGCCTCGTCGGCGACGTCGAGGGCGACGAACCGCGCGCGGTCCGGACCCAGCTCGGCCGCGACCGCCGCGCCCTCTGCCTCCAGCACGTCGCAGAGGACGACCCGCGCGCCCTCGGCCGCGAACAGCCGCGCCTCCGCCGCCCCCTGCCCGCGCGCCGCGCCGGTGATCAGCGCCACGCGGCCGGCAAGGCGGCCGTCTGCGGCAGACGGCGGGGCGAGCGAGGAGGTGGGTGGCGCGGTCCGCGACGAAGCGGACGGCTCGCCTCGCGGGCGCGCCGCTTCAGATCCCATAGCCGCCGTCGACGTCGAGCAGCTGGCCGGAGATGAAGCCGGCGCGGTCGGAGGCGAGGAAGCAGACCGCCTCGGCGATGTCGCGCGCGCAGCCGAAGCGACGCAGGGCGATGTTGCGGCGGGTGATCGCGAGCGCCTGCTCGTCGAGGTCGCCGGCCGCGATCAGCCGCTCGGCCATGCCGTCGGTGAGCATCCCCGGCCCGACGCAGTTGGCGCGGATCCCGAAGCGGCCCTCCTCGGCGGCGATCGCTCTGACGAGCATCTCGACCGCGGCCTTCGGCGCTGCGCTCAACCCGTCGCGCACCGGGTAGCGGCGGGTCGCCGCGGTCGTGACCGCGACGATCGCACCGCCGGCCTCGCGCAGCGCGGGCAGCGCCGGGTGGACGACGTTGAAGAGCGCGTTGACCTCGCCGTCGACCTGCTGCGCGAACCGCGCCGGCTCGACCCTGCTGAGGTGGAGCTGCGGGATGTGCGGCCCGGCCGCGTGGACGAGCGTGTGCAGCACGCCGTGCCGCGCGACGACGTCGGCGACCAGCGTGGCGGCCGCGTCGGCGTCGGTCAGGTCGAGCGGGTGCGCCTCGGCCTCCGCGCCGACCGCGAGCAGCTCGCCGAGCACCCGCTCTGCCGCCTCCGCGTTCGCGCGGTAGGTCAGCACGATGTCGCTGCCGCGCGCGGCGAGCAGCCGGCAGACCTCCGCTCCGAGCCCGCCGCTGCCGCCGGTGACGAGCGCGACGCCGGGGCGGCCGGCGAAGTCCTGCGGCTCGCTCACCCCAGCCGCTCCACGATCGTGACGTTCGCCTGGCCGCCGCCCTCGCACATCGTCTGCAGGCCGAAGCGGCCGCCGGTGCGGTCGAGCTCGGCGAGCAGCGAGGTCATCAGCCGCGCGCCGGTCGCGCCGAGCGGGTGGCCGAGGGCGATCCCGCCGCCATTGACGTTGACCCTCGAGAGGTCCGCGTCGAGGTCCTTCGCCCACGCCAGCACGACCGGCGCGAACGCCTCGTTGATCTCGACCAGGTCGATCTCGTCGAGCGTCATCCCGGCGCGGTCGAGCGCGCGCCGGGTCGCGGCGATCGGCGCGGTCAGCATGTAGATCGGGTCGTCGGCGCGGACGGAGAGGTGGTGGACGCGGGCGCGCGGCGTGAGGCCGTGGTCGCGCACCGCCCGCTCGGAGGCGACCAGCAGCGCGGCGGCGCCGTCGCAGATCTGGCTGGCGAGCGCGGCGGTGACGCGACCGCCCTCGCTCAGCGGTCTCAAGCCGGCCATCTTCTCCAGCGTCGTGTCGCGGCGCGGGCACTCGTCGACCGCGACGCCGTCGAGCGGCGCGATCTCGCCGGCGAAGCGGCCCTCGTCGATCGCCTGCAGCGCGCGACGGTGGCTCTCGAGCGCGAACGCCTCCATCTCGTCGCGCTCCAGCTCCCATCTGGCCGCGATCAGCTCGGCGGCGCGGAACTGCGAGACCTCCTCGTCGCCGTAGCGCGCCCGCCACCCCTTTGAGCCGGAGAAGGGGTCCCTGAAGCCGAACGGCTCGGCGACCGTCATCGCGGCGGAGATCGGGATCGCGCTCATGTTCTGCACGCCGCCCGCGACGACCAGATCCTGCGTCCCGCTCATCACGCCCTGCGCGGCGAAGTGGAGCGCCTGCTGCGAGGAGCCGCACTGGCGGTCGACGGTCGTGCCCGGCACGCCCTCGTCGAAGCCGGCCGCCAGCCACGCGGTGCGGGCGATGTCGCCGGCCTGCGGGCCGATCGTGTCGACGCAGCCGAGCACGACGTCGTCGACCGCCGCCGGGTCGACGTCGACGCGCGCCATCAGCGCGCTCAGCGCGTGCGCGCCGAGATCGGCGGGATGGACCGCCGCGAGCCCGCCGCCGCGCCGGCCGACCGGGGTCCGGACCGCGTCGACGATGTACGCCTCTGGCATCAGACTGCTCCTCCTTCTCCGGGATGCGGCCCTCGCGGTGCCGCTCGCTGCCG
This sequence comes from Actinomycetes bacterium, assembly GCA_023405705.1. Next base: position 810 of record JAEXXR010000165.1, on the reverse strand, counting down.
GCGCGCTCCCGCCCGGCCGGCGCACCGGCCGAGGGCGGCATGTGCCGGCCTCTCCTTCGACCATACAAGCATTTGCTTGGTTGGTCTATGCTGTCGCTGGAAACCAGTCGGCCGAGCGCCGTGACGCCGGAAGGAACGGGAGTGGCCACAGCACCAGACCGCCGCACGATCATCCTCGACAAGGCCGCCGAGCTGTTCGCGCGCAAGGGCATCTCGGCGACGACCGTGCGGGAGATCGGCGACGCCGCGGGGATCCTCTCCGGCTCGATCTACCACCACTTCGACTCGAAGGACACGATCGTCGACGCGATCGTCTCCAGCTACTTCGGCGACATGCTCGCCGGCTACGACGAGGTGCTGGGCTCCGACGCCGACGCGACCGAGCGGCTGCGCGGCCTGATCCGCACCTCGCTGCACTGCGCCGAGGCCCATCCGCACGCCTCCGAGCTGTACCAGCGCGACCGCAACCACCTGCGCGAGGATCCCCGCTTCGCGTACGTGAGAGACGCGGTCGCCTCGATGCGCCGCACCTGGCTGACGGTGATCGAGGCCGGCGTCGCGGAGGGCGCCTTCCGCGGCGACATCAGACCGAAGGTGCTCTACCCGATCATCCGCGACGGGCTCTGGCGGACCGTCGAGTGGTTTCGCCCCAGCGCCGCCTACGACACCGACGACCTGGCGGAGGACTGCTTCGCCTTCTTCCGCCAGGCGCTCGCGGTGCAGGTCACGGAGCCGGCGCCGGCGGGCTGAGCACCCGGGCGCCGGGTGCCGTGGTCGCCGGGGAGCGGGCCGCGCGCCGGCGCGCGGCAC
>JAEXXR010000122.1 GCA_023405705.1 Actinomycetes bacterium | reverse complement strand
GTGCCGCGCGGGGCGGGCGCCGGGCGACGGGGCGCCGCGGGCGTGACGCGCGGCGGCAGCCGTGGAAGGATCGCCCCATGCCCACGCCACCGCCCTATCAGGCCGCCGCCGACCGCTACGAGACCTCGATGCAGTACCGCCGCTGCGGTCGCAGCGGCCTGCTGCTGCCGGCGATCTCGCTCGGCCTGTGGCACAACTTCGGCGACGACCGGCCGATCGACACGCAGCGCGCGATCGTCCGCCGCGCCTTCGACCGCGGGATCACCCACTTCGACCTCGCCAACAACTACGGCCCGCCCTACGGCAGCGCCGAGACCAACTTCGGCCGGCTGATGGCCGAGGACCTGCGCCCGTACCGCGACGAGCTGGTCGTCTCGACGAAGGCCGGCTGGGACATGTGGCCCGGGCCCTACGGCGAGTTCGGCTCGCGCAAGTACCTGACGGCGTCGCTCGACCAGTCGCTCAGACGGCTGCGGCTCGACTACGTCGACATCTTCTACTCCCACCGCTTCGATCCCGACACGCCGCTGGAGGAGACGATGGGGGCGCTCGACCACGCCGTGCGGCAGGGCAAGGCGCTCTACGTCGGGATCTCCTCCTACGGCTCGCCGCGGACGCTGGAGGCGATCGAGATCCTGCGCGGGCTGGGGACGCCGCTGCTGATCCACCAGCCCTCCTACTCGCTGCTCAACCGCTGGATCGAGAGAAGCCTGCTCGACGTGCTCGGCGCGCAGGGCGTCGGCTCGATCGTCTTCACCCCGCTGGCCCAGGGGATGCTGACCGACCGCTACCTCGACGGCATCCCGGCCGACTCGCGCGCGGCGAGGAGAACGTCCCTGGACCCGGCCTGGCTGACCGACGAGACGCTCGCCGCGATCCGGGCGCTGAACGAGATCGCGCGCGGGCGCGGCCAGTCGCTGGCGCAGATGGCGCTGGCGTGGACGCTGCGCGACCCGCGCGTCACCTCGACGCTGGTCGGCGCCTCCAGCGTCGCGCAGCTCGACGACAACCTCGGCGCGCTGGAGCGGCTGGAGTTCTCCGACGACGAGCTGGCCGCGATCGAGCGCGCCACGACCGAGGCCGGCGTCAACCTGTGGGCCGAGTCGGCGGAGGTCGACTGACCTCCCCGGCACGATGCCGCTAGAGTGATTCGTCCGGCGGATCGCCCACTCGGCTTGGGCCTCTTCGGAGGCCCGTCCGGGTCGCGCCGACGGTCTTCGGACCGGCGGTCCTGCGCCCGGAGGTCGGGAGTGTCCAGTTGCCCAGGCAATCGACACAAGTCCTGGGACGTTTGTAGTTAGCGGCGATCTATGACCGGGGGCAACCGGCCGGGCGCCCAGCCCGGCCGGCCCCATTAACGGACGGTTCGCGCCCTGCTCCACGCCGGCTCCCCGGTCCACCGCGCGGCTCAGCCGGCCGTGACCGCCTCCCGCGCCAGCGCGTCGAGCAGCTCGGCCGTCTCCTGCGGACGGGTCAGCATCGGCCAGTGGCCGGCGTCGAGCGTCGCGTGCCGCCAGCCGGGCGTGTCGTCGCCGATCGGCGACGGGAAGGCCCGTCTGAGGCAGGTGACGTAGACACGCGGGACGCCGCCCGCCGCATCCAGCCCGTCGAGCGCCTCGCGCATCGTCGCGAGCGGGTGGCCGGGCGTGCGGGCGCGGATCGCCGCGCTCTGCTGCGGCGTGAGCTCGTGGCCGTCGTAGTACGCGTCGAGCTGCTCGTCGCCGAACCAGGGGATCCGGTCGGGGTCGCCGCCGGCCTCGACCGCCGCGACGATCGCCTGCTCGAACTCCGGGCCGGCCGCCGCGAAGGCGGAGACGCCGTCGACCGGCAGGCTCGCGTCGAGGTAGACGAGCCGTGCGATCCGCTCCGGCGCGGCCGCGGCGGCGCCGCTGATCGCGAGGCCGGAGAAGGAGTGCCCGACCAGCACGACGTCGCGCAGGTCGTCGCGTTCGAGCAGCTCGACGAGATCGGCGACGTGGCGGCTGAGGTCGGCGCGAGCCCCTTCGGAGCCGTCGCCGTCGTCGCCGAGGCCCGTCAGCGTCACCGGGCGGACGTCATGGCCGGCGTCACGCAGCAGCGGCGCGACCCGGTCCCACGCCCAGCCGCCGAGACCGGCGCCGGGGACGAGCACGATCGTAGCCATGGTCTTTGCTCCTTCGTTCGGAATCGTGGGGCCCGGCGCCAGACACGGCGCGCCGCGCAAACGCGGGCGCGAGCTGCGCAAAGCACGGCACGACCTGCGCAAAGCGAGTGCGCTGCGTGCCGGTGCGGGCATGACCGGCACGCTATGCACGAATGCGGGCGGTTTCTGCCCTCTTTTCGTGATTTGCTGTGCGCATGTCGCGACCGACCACGCGCGTGCTGGAACTGCTGGCGCTGCTCCAGGATCGCGGCCGCGTCAGCGGGCCGGAGCTGGCGGAGCGGCTCGGCGTCGACCTGCGCACCGTCCGCCGCTACGTCGAGAAGCTCGGTGAGCTGGGCCTGCCGGTCGAGTCGACACGCGGCCGCAGCGGCGGCTACCGGCTCGCGCCCGGCTGGAAGCTGCCGCCGCTGATGCTGACCGACGACGAGGCGGTCGCGGTCGTGCTCGGCCTGCTCGCCGCCCGCCGCGACGGCCTCGCGACGACCGAGCCGGCCGTCGACGGCGCGCTGGAGAAGGTCCGCCGCGTCCTTCCTGCCGAGCTGCGCGAACGCGTCCGGGCCCTGGAGGGCGCCCTCGGCTTCAGCGCCGCGGGCTGGGTCCCCGCCCTCCCGCCGCCCC
>JAEXXR010000533.1 GCA_023405705.1 Actinomycetes bacterium | reverse complement strand
TGGGGGCGGGCCCTGAGCGGGCCTCCCGACGGCTCGCTGTCAGAGAGGGCGGGCCGGGCGCACGGGGCGGGCCGTCTCGCGTTCGGCGGCTACCTCCTCTTCGCGCAGCCGGCGATCGTCAGCCGCGGGGCGCGGCGGATGACCTTGCCGCTCTGCGCACGCAGCGTCTGGCGCCCTCTGGCCAGTCTGCCGGCCTTCGTGCACAGCCCGACGACCGTGCTGACCGGCGAGTTCGCCGCCGGCAGCTTCAGCTGGAAGCGCGACAGCGGCACGTCCGGGATCGTGTCGAAGTTGGTCACGAGCCGGAAGTCTCTCGTGATCCGGATCTTCCCGATCAGGTCGAACGCGACGTCGCCGCGCAGCTGCACGACGATGTCCGGCAGTCTGCGCGCCGGGTTTCTGACGAAGTACGCCGCGCCCTTCAGCTGGTTGGGCAGCAGCGGCGTGTTCGCGGTCGCCGTGCCGATCTTCGCGGCGGCGGCGCATCTGCCGGCCTCGTAGTCGGCCAGCAAGCACGCTCTGCCGACGACGTCGAGGCGGGCGTTGATGACGCCCGGCAGCTGCAGCTCGACGCCGCGGTTGGCCGCCTGGCCGCCCGGCTGCGTCAGCGTCGCCACCAGCGGCGTCGCCTTGCCGGCGCCGACGCGGCCCTTGCCGCCGACCTTCACGGACAGCCTCGGCGAGTAGGCCAGCGACTTGCAGCCGCCGACCTGGTGGCGCGAGGAGACGTTCGCGACCGCGCCGCCGGCGGAGGCGATCGCGGCGGTGACGGCACGCGGCGCGCAGCTCGTCGGGTTGTGCATGAAGCCCGGCCGATCGACGTTCACCCGCACCGAGCGGATCTGCAGCGGGATCCCCTGCAGGATCGCCGGGAGCGGGTCGGAGTCGATCTTCAGCGCCGCCGTGTGCAGGTCGACGTCGACTTTCGCGCGCACCACGACGGTGCCGAGGTCGTACGGCCCGGCGAGCGCCGGGACGACGATCGAGAGGCCGTACGGCGCGCCCTTGTAGGGGCCGGTCACGTAGACGCGGCCGCCGTGCGGGAGCGTGTAGGGCAGCTCGCCCGGGCCGACGCTCACCTGCGCGGAGCCGATCCGCGTCTCCTCCCCGCAGGTGCCGGCCGCCGCCTGCGCCTCGCCGCACAGCGGCATCGTGCCCAGTCTCGGCAGCAGCCCGACCGGCAGCGTCGCCGCGATCGAGCCGAGCGCGTCGGAGCCGTCGCCGCGCGAGAAGGCGAGCGAGAAGGCGCTCGCCGCGCCCGCCTGCGTGCTCGCCGAGCCGGCGCTGAAGCCCGGCGCGAAGCCGGACGGCGCGCCGTCGCACGACACCTCGAAGGTGTCGGTCGAGACCGCGGGGGCGCCGCCGCCGAACGGCACGAGCGTCGTCGTCGTGGTCGCCGGGCCGCACTGGCGCGGGTTGGCCAGCGGCGCCCGCGGCCCGCCCTTCAGCTTCACGGTCAGGTGCTCGAACGGCAGCTGCGGGTTGTTCGGGAAGGTCGCCGTGATCTGCCCGGTGACGGGATCGAGGTCGACGTCGCCGGGCAGCTTCAGGCGCACGCCGGCGCCCTCGGCGACCAGCACCATCCTCAGCAGCCGGTTCGGCTTCTGCTCGGTCAGGAAGACCGAGCCGGTCATCGGTCTGGACAGCAGCGGCGTGTCGATCTGCACCGTGCCGATCTTCGACGCCGCCGGGCAGCTCGGGACCTCGGAGGTCGCGACGTCCATCGCCGCGTCGGTGCAGGTCTGCAGGCCCTCGGAGGTCGACGGCGAGACGACCGTCCCCGCCGGCAGTCTCACGACGACGTCCTTGACCGGCGGCGTCGCGAGCCCTTCGGGATCCCGGTTCTGCGGCACGTCCAGCTCGATCGCGTAGCCGGCCGGCGCGCCGGCCTTCGCGGTGTCGGGCCGCGCGGTGCCGGTCCCGGCGAATCTCTGCTGCTCGCAGCCGGTCAGGGCGGGCAGCGTCGCCTGCGCGTCGATGAATCTGCCGGTGTGCTCGTAGGTGTCGATCGACAGTCTCGCCGCCGTCGGCCCCTCGCACGTCGCCGCGTTGGTCATGAACGGCCGGCGCGGGTCGCTGCTGGGGACGTTCCCCTCTCTCCCGTCGGTCCCGTCTCCGCAGTACAGGTCCCCGAAGATCTGCGTGCTGCAGGTGCGGCCGCGCAGCACGTCGTTGGCCGGGTCGGCCGGGACGCCCCACAGCGTCAGCCTGGTCGAGACGACCGGCGCCTGCGACGGCAGCGTCGTGACGGTCGTGCGCAGACCGCGGTCCTCGTCGCGGACCGAGATCCGCATGTGGAACGGCAGCAGCTCGCCGAAGAAGCCGAGCTCGGCCGGCGCGCCGCTCGACGGCACCAGGTTGTAGACCGGCATCTGCAGATAGGGGAAGAAGAAGGTCTCGACCTCGATCGTCCCGACCTGGCTCTCCGGCGGGCAGCTCGAGTCGATGAACTTCGCCGCCGGGCAGCGGGGCGCGGCGCTCGGGTCGCCGACGAGGCCGGGCGGCAGATCGACGACGAGCGTGCGCGGCGTCTCGAGCGGCCGCTTCATCGGCGCCATTATCGGACGCTCCGGATGCGTCTCGACGACGTTGGCGAACTCGAATCTCACCGTCACGTCGGGATGGCCGCCGGCCTGCGTCGTCGACTGCGTCACCGTGAACGTGTCGATGCCGAAGGGCGTCTCGTCGGCCTGCGCCGCCGTCGCGCACGCGAGCGTCGCGAGCAGCGCCACGCACAGCGCGACGATCGCGCGCACGAAGGCCGGCCGGGTCACGTGGCCTGCTGTCATCTTGCTCTCCTGGCCTGCGTCACGCATCGGCGCCTCGTCTCGTCGGCGCTTGCTGCTTCAACACGAAGGCGAGCCGTCGCGGCTTCGCGACCTGCCCGTGGACGACGTCGATCCGGACGCGCAGCGCGCCGCGGCGGGCGAGCTGCGCCCGCGCCGCTCTGGAGAGGCGCACCGTCAGGCGCACCGTGCCGGCGCGCTTGAAGGTGCGCGCGGAGGCGCCGGCCCTCACCCACCGTCTGCCGGCCTTGAACCGCGTCGTCGCGCTCACGCGCCCGCGCGTGTTGGAGCGGACGGCAAGCGTCACCGCACGGCCGCGCGCGAGCTTGCGCTGCGCCGCTCTCGACACGCTGCCGACCGTCATCGACGGGTTTGCCGGGAATCTCGGCGCGGGGTCGTCCTCGTCGCCGGGGCCGGTGAAGCCCTCCGTCGGCGCGGGCGGATCGGCCGGCCGCGCGCCGGGCTCGCCCTGGCAGCCGTCCCCGACGCAGAGCTCGCGGGGGTCGCGCGGAGCAGGCAGCCCGCCGCCGATCCGAGCCATGTAGACCTTCGCGTGGTCGTCGTCGATCCACGGCAGCAGGGTCGCGCCGGTCAGCACGACCGCGTCGCCTTCGGCGGTCACGCCGCCCAGTTCCGCTCTGACGTCCTCCTCGCCGGGGGTGAGGAGCGAGCGGACCCCGTCGTGCCAGACGTAGACGTCCGACACGTCGTTGCGGTCGTCCGGCTCCAGGGCGGAGACCGTCTGGAAGTAGATCCAGCGCCCGTCGTCGGAGATGACGCGGTTGCCGCGGTTGAGACCGCCCAGCACCGGACCGGCGACCGGCTTCTTCGCCGGCGCCCCGTCGGCGAAGCACGAGATGCAGTCGACGTCACCGTCGACGGTCGCGCGGAACAGCTGTCCGGGGTCACTCCCGTCGCCGTCGACGATGCCGCCGGCGCCGCCGATCTCCTCGCGCGTCGGCCAGACGAGCGACGCGCCGTCGGGCGTCAGCTGGGCGGGGAAGCTGGTGGTGTTCGGGCCGTCGGGCGTGTTGACGAGCGGGAACGGGACGAACGGGAAGGTCTGGTTGTTTCTGACCGTGGAGATCGCCGTCGCGGGGGCGTCGCCGGTTGCGACCCACAGCGTGTGCAGGTCGTCGTCGCCTTGGGTCGAGAACCAGAGGCGCCCGCCGTCCTCGGAGGAGATCGCGTCGCCGAGCGTCTCGCCGGCGTCGGTCGCCGCGCCCGTCAGGCGGGTGCGCGTCCCGGTGGCGACGTCGTAGCGGTAGACGTCCGCCGCCCCGTTGGCGTCGGCGGGGTCGAGCGCGAGCGACGTGCGGAAGAAGACGGCACTGAGGTCGGTGGCGTTGCCGACGTAGGTCGCGTCGCCGTCGCCGGAGTCCGGCGCCGAGAGATCGGTCGTGACGCCGTCTCTCCACAGGAAGACGTGGGTCGGCTGGCCGCACGTGTCGAACGTCGACTGCAGGACGACCGTGCGCGCGTCCTCCGACACGCCCGTCTGCTCGAAGCCGTGCATGATGCCGTCGGCGACCGTCGCGCCGCAGTCGACGATGCGCTGGGCGTCGGTTCCGATCGCGGCGACGGCGCCGTCCTCGGTGCCGTCGTCCTCCCAGACGAAGACGCCGGTCTCACGTCCCGGCAGGCCCGGGTAGACCTCGTCGGGGTCCTGCAGCTGCACGTAGTTCTTGACGATCAGCCGGCGAGCGTCCGCGGTCCGGTCGACGTAGGTGAGCCCGGCGCCGATGATCCGCCAAGAGCCGTCGGGCAGGCCGAGCGCGAGCCGGTCGGTGACCTGGGTCATCGGCTTCGCGGCGCGCACGATCACACGCGAGGCGTCGTCGGAGATGTCGTCGACGTCGGCGGCGACGAACTGCGAGCCGGTGGGCGGCGTCAGCGACTGGTAGCCGGTCTTCCACCCGTCCGGGGTGCGGGTCGACGGGTAGACGCCGTTGACGTCGGAGCCGAAGCTGAAGAGCGCGACGTGGTCGCGGGAGCTGCCGACGCGGGTTCTCGTCCAGTCGAACCCTCTCGACGCCAGCGGCGAGACCAGCTCCCATCTGAGCTCGTCGGGCGTCGCCGCCGAGGCGGAGCCGGGGACCGCGGCAGTCGCGCCGGCAAGAGCGCCGACGGCGAGCAGGGCGGTGGTCAGGGCGCGTCTCATGCGCGCCCGGCCCGCGACAGCCCGGACACGGGCAGGCGGTGTCGATGACCGAACGCGGGCACGACCGCGCTCTGGCCGTTGGCCAGCTTCATGGGGGATCGTCCTCTCCTCCTGCGACTCGCCTTCTGCGCGCGCGGCGGTGCGACCCTGCCTCGGGCGCGCCAGGAAGGCCCTGGAATGCCGCCATTAAACACTCGTGTCTCTTTGAGTGCAAGTGGCACGTCTCCGCTCAAACGTGCGGCGGCAGAACGATTACCGTGCAGATCTGCTCACCGCGGACGGCCGGCACGACGTCAGGCCAGGCCGGATCCCTGCCGCTGGCCGAGGTCGCGACGCGGCCTCTGCGCCACGCCCCAAGGGCCCCCGGGCGCAGCGCGGCGCCGGTAGGGTTTGCGCCATGACACAGATTTCGAGAGCCGTGCTGATCACCGGCTGCTCGTCCGGGATCGGCCGCGCCACCGCGCTGCGACTCGCCGCCGGCGGCTGGAGCGTCTGGGCGACCGCCCGCCGGCCCGAGGCGATCGCCGACCTCGCCGACGCCGGCTGCCGCACGCTGGCGCTCGACGTCACCGACGAGGCCTCGATGGAGGCCGCCGTGGCGCAGGTCCGCGACGCGGCCGGCGCCGTCGGCGTGCTGGTCAACAACGCCGGCTACAGCCAGAGCGGCGCGGTCGAGAGCGTCCCGCTGGAGGCGGCGCGGCGCCAGTTCGACACGAACGTCTTCGGCCTCGCGCGGCTGACCCAGCTCGTGCTGCCCGGGATGCGCGAGCAGCGCTGGGGCAAGGTCGTCAACATCGGCTCGATGGGCGGCCGCCTGACCTTCCCCGGCGGCGGCTGGTACCACGCGACGAAGTACGCGCTGGAGGCGCTCAGCGACGCGCTGCGGTTCGAGGTGCGCGGCTTCGGCGTCGACGTGATCCTCGTCGAGCCGGGCCTGATCACGACCGAGTTCGCCTCCGCGGCGAACGCGGCCCTCGCCGACGCGGCGTCGGAGGGCGGCGGAGCGGGCGGTGGCGATGCCGGCGGCGCGAGTGGCCGACCGACCGCCGCCGCGAACGGCGGGTCCGCGCAGGAGGACCCGTACGGCCACTTCAACGCCGTCGTCGGCGCCGTCACCAGAGGCGCCTACGAGGGGCCGCTGAAGGTCTTCGGCGGCGGCCCCGACCGCGTCGCCAAGGCGATCGAGAAGGCGATCTCACGCGACCGCGCCCCGAGCCGCGTCGTCGTCACCCCCTCTGCGCGCACCACGATCCCGCTGCGCAGAGTCCTCCCCGACCGCCTCTGGGACGCCGCGATGCGCCGCCAGTTCCCGCAGCCCGGGAGCTGATCAGGGCAGCGCGAGCGCGTCGATCGCCGCTTCGAGGCCGGCGGCGTCGTCGGCGACGGCGTGGGCGCCGGCGGCCTCCAGCTCGGCGGCGGAGAAGCGGCCGGTGGTGACGCCGATGCAGCGGACGCCGTCGGCGCGGGCGCAGGCGACGTCGCGCGGGGTGTCGCCGATCACGAC
>JAEXXR010000675.1 GCA_023405705.1 Actinomycetes bacterium | reverse complement strand
GCCGTGCCCGATCAGCGCCGCGACCCGCTCGCGGAAGGCGACGAAGGCCGGGTCGGCGCGCAGCGCCGCGGTGCGGGCGTCAGGAGCGAAGGGGACCGGCTCGTCGAGGACGACGCGGCCGGGGCGCGGGCTCATCACGAGCACCCGCGTGCCGAGCCAGACGGCCTCCTCGACGCTGTGGGTGATGAAGAAGGCGGTCTTGCCGGAGCCGAGCCAGATGCGGTGCAGCTCGGCCTGGAGCCGGTCGCGCGTGAGCGCGTCGAGCGCGCCGAACGGCTCGTCGAGCAGCATGATCGCGGGGTCGTTGGCGAGCACGCGGGCGATCTGGCAGCGCTGCTGCATCCCGCCCGACAGCTCGTACGGCGCCGCCTCGGCGAAGTCGGCCAGCCCGACCAGCTGGAGGTGCCGCTCGGCCAGCTCCCGCCGCTCGGCGCGCGAGGCGCCGCGCAGCCGCGGTCCCAGCTCGACGTTGCCGCGGACCGACAGCCACGGGTAGAGGTTGGCCTGCTGGAAGACGACGCCGCGATCGGGCGAGGGCGCCGTCACCGGCTCCCCGCCGACCGAGACGACTCCCTCGGTCGGCGTCAGGAAGCCGGCGAGCAGCTGCAGCAGCGTCGTCTTGCCGCAACCCGACGGGCCGACGATCGCGACGAACTCGCCCGGCTCGAACGCGAGCGACAGCGGCGCGAGCGCCTGCACCTCGGCGCCGCGCCCGCGATAGCGGTGCGCGACGCCGTGCAGGACGACGCGATGGCCGACCACCGGAACCGCGAGGCCTTGGCCGAGCGGTCTCGCGCTCACTGGCCGGCGACCTCCTCGGCGAATCTGGCGGTGACGCCGTCGGTGTAGGTCTGCTCGGGCTGGACCTCGGGGATCTGGCCGAGTCTCTGGTTGAACTGGGCGGCCGCGAACAGGTTCGCGGCGACGCCGCCGCCGAGGTAGTCGGCGCCGGCCTGCTCGGCCGCGGTGAGGAAGATCAGGTCGGCGACCTGCGCCTCCGCGTCGGCCGGCTCGATGTTCAGCTCGGCCGCGATCGCTCTCGCGGCGGTCGCGGGGTCGGACTGGATCAGTCTCACCGCTCTGTCCTGCGCGGCGACCCAGGTCGTGACGGCGTCGGGATGCTCGCTCGCGAACGAGTTGGTGACGACGGCGAGGTCGTAGGTCGTCTTGCCCTCTCTCGCCAGCTCCTCGGAGGTGATCAGGACTCTGCCGCCGTCCTCGATGATTCTCGCGAGGTTCGGGTTCCAGACGTAGGCGCCGTCGATGTCGCCGCGCGACCACGCCGCGAAGATGTCGTCGGGCTCGGCGTCGATCACGTCGACGTCGCTCTCCGACAGGCCAGCTCTGTCGAGTGCGGCGAGCAGCGAGTAGTGGGAGGTCGACGCCAGCGGCGTCGCGATCTTCTTGCCTCTCAGGTCCTCGACCGAGGCGATGTCGTCCTTGACGACGAGCGACTCGGCTCTGCCGATCACGTCGTGGATCCACGGCACCTGGTACTCGATCGGGGTCGAGAGGCCGCGCGCGACCGGGCTGGAGCCGGCGAGGCCGATGTCGACGCTGCCCGCGACGACCGCCTCGTTGACGGTGCCGCCGGAGTCGAACAGCTTCCACTCGATCTCGGTGTCGGGGAAGGCGGCCTCCAGCCATCTCTGGTTCTTGACGACGAGGTCGCCGTTGGGGATCGCCTGGTAGGCGATCGTGATCTTCTCGGGCGCGCTCGCAGCGGCGTCGCCCCCGGTCGTCTCGGCGGCGGCAGCGGCGGTCTCGCTGCCGCCGTCGTCGTCTGAGCCGCACGCGGCGACGCCGACGACGAGCACGACGGCGAGCAGCAGCGACAGCAGCAGCCGCAGCGGGCCGCTTCGGTTCGGAGTGGACATGCGACGTTCCTCCTGGTCTGCGGGGTGGGGTGACCGGGGACGCTCGGGGAGGTGGTGCATCGCGTCGCCTACGCCTTCCCGCGCCACGGGACCACGCGCTTCTCCAGCTGCTTGACGAGCTGGTCGAGCACGATCGCGGTGAGGCCGATGACGATGATGCAGAGGACGGCGACGTCGGTCTGCTGGAACTTCTTCGTCGCCCAGGCGAGGCCGCCGATGCCCGGGATGCCGTCGACGGTCTCGGCGGCGACGATCGTCGTCCAGGCGAAGCCGAGCGCGAGGCGGGTGCCGGTGAACAGCTCCGGCAGGACGGAGGGCAGCGTCACGAAGCGGACGACCTGCCAGCGATTGGCGCCGAGCGCGCGCGCCGCGTCGACGCGCTCGCGTCTGATCCCCTGCACGCCGGAGAGGACCGACAGCGCGATCGGCGGGAAGGCGGCGAGGAACAGCAGCCACACCTTCGAGGTGTCCTCGATGCCGAACCAGATGATCAGCAGCGAGAAGTAGGCGAGCGGCGGCAGCGCGCGGATGAAGTTGACGTACGGCTCGACGACCAGCCGGAACGGCTTGACGGTCGCCAGCAGCAGGCCGAGCACGACGCCGAAGACGAGCGCGAGGCCGACGCCGCGGAGGATTCGCGAGAGGCTCGCCCACAGGTGCTCGTGCAGGTAGTAGCCGGAGAGGCCCTTCTGCCCGTCGTGGATCGTCTCGCTCTCGATCAGCCGCTCCCAGACGGAGGCGGGGCTGGGGACGAACAGCTCCGACCACAGCTCCAGCTCGACGACGAGCTGCCACAGCGCGAGCAGGATCGCCAGCGACAGCAGCGGGATCGCGGCGCGGCCGGCGGCGCGGCGCAGGCGGCTGGAGCGGTCCCGCCCACCCGTGCTCGGCGCGGGCGGGGCGGACTGCGCGGGCGACGGAGCCGTTTCGGGCGATGGCGTCGCGGGGATATTCCCAACAATCTCGACCAAGATAAGCGGGATTAATACACGAACCGGCGCCGGCGTGCCGCAGAATCGGCGCCGCGCTCCACGTCTCGCGCGGCGGCGCCGGCGACATGCGCCTCCCGGTTGTGCCAGGGCGCCGTCGTCCGTAGATTGCCGCCGCATGAGCGAGAGCGAAGCACCGGCGAGCGAGAGCTCCGAGCCCAACGAGCTGCTCGGCGTCGCGCTCGTGGCCGTCGGCCTGATCGTCGTCGTCGTCGGGCTGTTCCTGCCCCGCGGCGTCGCCGAGGAGCCCGACTACGAGCTGTTCGACAACACGCTGATCGGCGGCCCCGCCGTCCTGTTCGGCATCGGCATCGCCGCGATCCTGGTCCTGCTGTGGCGGTGGTGGTCGCACGGGGACGTCTCGTGGATCGCGCTGCTCGCCTTCGCGCTGATCGGCGTCGCCTACTCGGTGATGCTCGTCTGGCTGGTCGCCGCCGACCTCGTCTGGACCGACCTCGCGAACCGCGACATCGCGACGCGGCCCGGCGCCGGCTCGTGGGCGGTGCTGGTCGGCTCGCTCGTCGTGACCGGCGGCGTGCTGGTGATGCGC
>JAEXXR010000565.1 GCA_023405705.1 Actinomycetes bacterium | reverse complement strand
GCCGCCGCCGCAGCGACCGCGGCCGACGCCGCCGGTGCGGCGACTGCGCCCGAAGCGAGCGCCGCGGCGTCCGCAGCCGACACTGCCGACGCACTGCTGCCGTCGGTCACCGTGATCGTCGCGGCGTATCAGGAGGAGTCGGTGATCGCCGACAAGGTCGCCAACCTCAAGGCGCTCGACTATCCCGCCGAGAAGCTGGAGATCGTCGTCGCCTGCGACGGCTCGCCGGACGCGACCGCGCACCGGGCGCGCGAGGCCGGCGCCGACCACGTGCTGGAGCTGCCGCGGGGCGGCAAGATCCGCGCGCAGGACGCCGGCGTGCGCGGGGCGCGGGGCGCGATCGTCGCCTTCTCCGACGCGAACGCCTTCTGGGAGCCCGACGCGCTGCGGCGGCTCGTGCGGCCGTTCGCCGCGCAGCCGGACGTCGGCTACGTCTGCGGGCAGGTCAGCTTCGTCAACGAGGGCGGCACCAACCAGGAGGGCCTCTACTGGCGCTACGAGATGGCGCTGCGGGGGATGGAGTCGGGCCTGCGCTCGATCACCGCCGGCAACGGCGCGATCTACGCGACCCGCAGAGAGGCGTACGTCGAGGTCGACCCGATCATGGGCCACGACCTCTCGTTCCCGTTCAACATGGTCAAGAACGGCTGGCGCGCGCTCTACGCCGCCGACGCCCGCGCGACCGAGAAGATGGTCCCGTCGATCGAGGGCGAGTTCGCCCGCAAGCGGCGGATGATGACCCACGGCTGGCCGATCGTCCTGCGCGGCGGGATGCTCGACCCGAAGGGCTACGGGCCGCTCTACGGGCTGATGATCGTCTCCCACCGCGTGCTCCGCTACGCGACGCCGTTCCTGCACGCCGCGCTGCTGTCGACCAGCTTCGTGCTCGCCCACCGCGGCCGGCCGTACGCGCTCGCGCTCGCCGCCCAGCTCGGGATCCTCGCCGCCGCCGCGCTGGCGAAGGCGATCCCGTCGCGTCCCTTCCTCGTCGCGCGCTACTACGTGCTGACGACCGCCGCGCTCGGCGCCGGCCTCTTCGACGTGCTGCGGACCGAGACCGAGGCCGGCTGGGAGCCGCCGGAGGGAACGCGTTGAATCCTCGCCTGGCGGCTCGGATTCAATTGCGAGAACTCGCCCAGGGGCTCGTTCTCGCGCGCGAGGCAGTGACATGAGCGGACTGAACGCGGCGGCCAAGCGCGCGCTCGACCTGCTGCTCGGCGGGATCGGCACCGTCGTCGGGGCGCCGATCGTCGCGCTCATGGCGCTGCTGATCCGGCTCGAGTCGCCCGGCCACCCGATCTACACCCAGACGCGGGTCGGCAGGGACGGCAGGCAGTTCCAGATCTACAAGCTGCGCACGATGGTGAGAGGGGCCGAGTTCACCGGCGCCGGGCTCGCGATCCAGGAGGGCGACGACCGCATCACGCGGATGGGCAGGCTCCTGCGCCGCACCTCGCTCGACGAGCTGCCGAACCTTTGGAACGTCGTCCGCGGCGAGATGTCGATCGTCGGCCCGCGGCCGACCGTGCAGGTGCAGGTCGACCAGTACACCGAGCGCCAGCGCGGCCGCCTCGCCGTCAAGCCCGGCCTGACCGGCTGGGCGCAGATCAACGGCCGCGCCTCGCTGCCGTGGTCGCAGCGGATCGAGCTCGACCTCTGGTACGTCGAGCACCAGTCGCTGGCGCTCGACCTGAGGATCCTCAGCCGGACGTGGCGACTGGTCGTCAAGGGCGACGGCCTCTACAAGGGAGAGACAGGGGGATGGGGCAGATGACCGGATCAGCGAGCTCCCCGGGCGAGGCGGCTGCCGCGCGCCGGAGCGGAACGCGCAGGCCGAAGGCCGTCCTGCTGACCGGCGTCGGCAAGCGCTACGACATCGTCTCCTGCTTCGCGCAGCACACGACCGTGATCGCCGCCGACCCGAGCCCGCTCGCGCCGGCCCAGTACGCCGCCACCCACCGCTTCGCGCCGCCGCGGATCGACGACCCCGGCTACGTCCCCGCATTGCAGGAGGCGTGCGAGCGATGGGACGTCGGCGCGGTGATACCGCTGACCGACCTCGACATCGAGGTGCTCGCGCAGGCGCGCGCCGACGGCCTGCTGCCGGCGTTCGTCCCCGATCCCGAGATCGCGCGCGCCACCTACGACAAGTACGAGGCCCATCTGCTGCTGGAGCGTCACGGCCTGCCGTCGCCGCCGACCGTCCTGCCCGGCGAGCAGCCGGAGTCCTACCCGGTGATGGTGAAGCCGCGCCAGGGCTCCGGCGCCCGCTCGATCCACCTCGCGCACGACGCCGAGGAGGCCGCCTTCTTCGTCCGCTACGTGAAGGAGCCGACGATGGTGCAGCGGGCGATGGACGGGCCGGAGTTCTCGATCGACCTGCTCTCCGACCTCGACGGCCGCTGCCTCAACGCGATCCCGCGCACGATGCTGGAGTCGCGCGGCGGCGAGTCGATCAAGGGCACGGTCATCGCGGACCGGGAGCTGGTCGACCTCGGCGTCCGCGTCGTCGAGACGCTCGGCGTGCGCGGCCCCTGCACCGTTCAGGCGTTCCGCGACAAGGAGATCGGCCTCGGCATCACCGACGTCAACACGCGCTTCGGCGGCGCCTTCCCCGGTCCGACCTACGCGACGCTCGGCGCCGGCCGCACCTACCCGGAGCTGATCGCGCGGATGGCGAACGGCGAGACGATCGAGCCGCACGTCGGCGAGTTCGACGCCGGCCGCACCTTCACGCGCTACTACTGGCAGCTCGAGCTCGACGAGCAGCTGCAGCCGACCGACCGGGACCTCGTCCCCGGCGGTCCGCCGAAGCCGCGCTGACGGAAAACCGCCTGGCCGGCCGCCTCCGCGCGTCGTAGCGTCCCGTCCGCAGCGGCGAGACGACGAGCGGAGGACGACCGGATGGGCCTGTTCGGCAAGAACGACGACAAGGAAGCCGAGAACGCGGCGATGAAGGCCGAGTACGCGCGGCTGGAGGCGCTGCCGCTGGAGCAGCTCGCCGAGGAGATCCTCGTGCGCGTCTTCGGTCCCGGCCGCATCGCCGACGACGGCGGCTCGGTGACGCTCTCGCAGATCGTCAACGAGCTGAACCCGGGGACGAGCGTCTTCGGGATCGACGAGCGCGTCCGCGGCGCCTTCGCGCCGCTGCTGTCGGAGGGCGTGCAGGTGCTCGAGCACGCCCGCTGGGTCGTCGGCCGCTTCAGCGGCGGCGACATCTCCTCGATGGGCTGGGCGCTGACGCGCGCCGGCAGAGCGGTGCTGGCGAGCGGGCAGACGGGCGTCGCGCTCGCCCCGCGGGCGTAGCGGCGCGGCCGCC
>JAEXXR010000556.1 GCA_023405705.1 Actinomycetes bacterium | reverse complement strand
CGCTCGGCGATCGCTGCCGATCTGTCGTCGTCCGGCGACGGCAGAGCGGCGACGATCGGGCTCGATATTCCATGTAAATACGACCGAGACTGACGACTTAACCAAGTCGAGTTGGCGGATCAAGTTTTCGGGAAATTGGTCTCCTTTGTTCTCTTCGCCGGTGCGACGCTGGGCGGACGTGATCGTCCGGCTGTGCGAGCTGGCACCCACGCGCCGGCCGGCGGGTGACGCGGCAGGCCCGAACGCAAGCGGCCGGCCATGAGGCCGGCCGGGCGGGCGGGCGTGCGCCGGGGCGATCGGGCCGGGCCGCGCGTGCGCGGTCCGGCGCCGCTCAGCTCGCGGCCGGCGCGGCGTCCTGCTCGACCTGGGCCTTCCAGGCGGCCTTGTCCTCGCGCCACTGCTCGTCGGTGCGGGTCAGCTTCCAGTAGCCGGAGGCAGACAGCTGCGCGGCGTCGATCCCGCGCTCGACGACCAGTTCTCTGCGCACGTTGCGGACGGAGCTGGCCTCGCCGTGGACGAAGGCGTGGACGCGGCCCGCGGGGAAGTCGAGCGCACGGACGGCGTCGGCGAGCACGTCGGGGTCGTGCGTCGCGTCGTGCAGCCAGGTGACGTGCAGCTCGCCGTCACTCTCCAGCGGCTGCTCCTCCTGCGGCCCGTCGACCTGCACGAGCACGTGGACCGGCACGCCGGCCGGGATCCGCGCGAGCGTCGCGGCGATCGCCGGCAGGACGCTCGTGTCGCCGACGAGCAGGTGCCAGTCGGCGGTCGGGTCGGGTGCGTAGCCGCCGCCCGGGCCGAGCAGCTGGACCGGGTCGCCCGGCTGCAGGCCGGCGGCCCACGGCCCGGCGAGCCCCTCGTCGCCGTGGACGACGAAGTCGAGCGTCAGTCGCAGGGCCTCGGCGTCCCACGCGCGCACGGTGTAGGTGCGCAGTCTCGGCCACTCCGCTCTCGGCAGCTCGGCCTTGACCGCCTCGGCGTCGAACGGGAGCGCGTAGGAGGCGCCGGCCGGCGGCAGCTGGACCTTCACGTAGTGGTCGGTGAACTCGCCGACCGCGAAGCCCTCCAGATCCGCGCCGCCGACGACCACCCGGATCATGCTCGGCGTCAGCTGCTCGACGGTCTCCACGCGCGCGTGGAGCGCGCGGCGGACGGGGCGTGGGGCGGCGGCGGGAGTGTCGGCCATTGGAGTTCCTCGAGGGCGTCGGGGCGGGCGGTGCCCGACCAGGGATATCAGGTCACCCTAATTCGATCGTGTGAACATGGCCTTGACGTGCCCGCTTCGCGTGCTAACTTCCGGGAACTCGACCGAGCCGACAGACTCGGTGAAAGCAGTGTCAGCGCTCGTAGTCGTTGCATCCAGCACCTCCACGTTCGCAGCACACGCAACCCCGTGGAGGACACGGAACATGGCTACAGGAACCGTGAAGTGGTTCAGCGACGAGAAGGGCTTCGGCTTCATCACGCCGGACGACGGCTCGCAGGACCTCTTCGTCCATCACACCGGCATCGTCGCCGACGGCTACCGCTCGCTGCCCGAGGGCGCGAAGGTCCAGTACGAGTCGGAGCCCGGCCCGAAGGGCCCGAAGGCCGTCAACGTCTCGGCGATCTGAGCGCCTCGCGCACTCAGCACGCCTGACTCCGAGGCCCGCCGATCCGGCGGGCCTCGGTCGTTCCGGGACGACACGCCGCTGCCCGCGACAGGTCAGTCCACTTCGCACCTGCCGTCGGGTGCGGCATCATGGAGGGATGACCACTCCTCCGTCCACGCGCAGCGTGAAGTTCTCAGACGACGAACGGGGCGGATGGTCCTCCGACCGGCCCCGCAGAGACGGGGCCCCGCGTCCCGTCGACGTCTCCGTTCGCGGCCGCGTCCTCAGCCCGACCGATCGCCTGCGCTACTCGCCCGGCAGCCTCGTGATGGTCGTCTCGCCTTCGAAGGTCGAGCGCGACCGCTTCACGAGACGGACGCTGATCGAGGACCAGGCGGCGGTCCTGTCGCTCGACAAGGTGCGCGGGCTGCTGAGAGGCCGCGTCCCCGCCGAGGAGGTCGAGGCGCGCGCCGCCCAGCTGCTCGACGCCGCCGCGACGAAGCGGTTCGAGGCCGGCGAGTCGGTCGTGATCGCCGCCGACGGCCTCGACCCGGAGGAGCAGGACCACTGGGTCCGGGTCGCGCATCGCTTCCGCCGGCCGCGCCACCTGATCCTGATCGAGGTCGGCCGCGACCAGGTCGCCGACGACGACCGCCAGCCGCTCAACGAGCTGCGCAAGGCGCTCGACGCCGGCGAGCTCGGCGACGCCGGCTTCCACACCGCCCTGCGGCTCAGCGGCCCGACGGTCGGCGAGCTGAAGCGGATCGTCTTCCGCCAGGCGCCGAAGGACGAGTAGGCGCCGCCTGGGCGTTGCGCTCAGCGGGCGCGGCGGCGCAGGGCGGCGGCGTGAGCCGTCGCCAGCTCGCGTCCGCGGTCGGTCAGCGACCACCACGTGGCGCGGCGGAGGCGGCCGCGCCGCTCGGACTCGACGATGCC
>JAEXXR010000545.1 GCA_023405705.1 Actinomycetes bacterium | reverse complement strand
GCCGTGCCGCCGCCGGGCCCGCCGTCGCCGGCGCCCGCGTCGTCGTCGTGGCGGTGGCGGTGCCCCTCGTCGAGGCGGGTCGCCATCCGCGCGTAGGCGAGCACGATCCGGCGCGCCTCCCGCGGGTCCATCACGGGCGAGGCGAGCTGGGTCTCGAGGCCGACCGCGTCGGTCAGGTGGACGATCGTGCGGGCGACGTCGCGCAGCTCGCCGCGCAGCCGGAAGCAGCCGCGCTCGACGCCGAGCTCGAGGATGTTCGTGAAGACCGAGATCTCGCGGTCGGTCAGCGAGCCGAGCAGGGCGGAGTGGGGGACCGAGCGGGTCGCCGTGCCGATCGACTGTGCGAGCACGCGCCAGGCGTCGTCGGGCTGGTCGGGGATGCCGGCCTCGATCGCCGCGACGAGCCGCTCGCAGGGATGCTCGTGCTCGGCGGCGGCGGTGATCCGCTGCTCGTAGTAGTGGTTGAACGCGGCCTGATGGGCCTGCAGCAGGAGGTCCTCGACGGCGGGGAAGTAGTAGCTGACTGTCCCCGGCGTCATGCCGATCTCCTGCGCCACGTCCGCGACGCGGACGGCCTCGTTGCCGCGTTCGGCGATCACTCGCATGGCGGCCTCCGTGATCTCGCGTCGACGTCTCGCTTGGTTCTTTGGTCGTGCCATGAAGAAACCGACCCTAGCTCGGCGATCCGGCGAAAGCAAACAACGAAAGTCGCATTGACGCAGCACCCATGAGTTCTTTACGGTGCCATCCGAAATTTGAATGAGACCGCAAAGAATGACTCACTGGAGGACTGCGTGAGCGCAGCCGAGACCCCGCTGGCGCAGCGGCTCTACCCGTTCGGGGAGGAGCGCGACGCCGCCGACGCGACCCGTGTGCGGATGCGCGACGGCGTCCATCTCGCGACCGACGTCTACCTGCCGGCCGGTCACCGCCGCGGCCCCGCGATCCTGATCCGCATGCCGTACGACAAGTGCGGCCGCTACAGCTTCATCCCCGAGATCGCCGGCTACCTGACCGAGCACGGCTACGTCGTCGTCGCCCAGGACGTGCGCGGCAAGTTCCGCTCCGAGGGCGAGCGCGAGCCGTTCGTCCACGAGGTCCGCGACGGCTGGGACACGATCGAGTGGGTCGTCGGGCAGTCGTGGAGCGACGGCGTCGTCGGCATGATCGGCGACTCCTACTACGGCTTCACGCAGTGGGCGGCGGCCGCCTCCGGCCATCCGGCGCTGCGCGCGATCGTCCCGCGCGTGACCGGCTCGCGGCTCGCGTCTCAGCTGCAGACGGGCGGCGTGACGCCGCTGTCGAAGGTCGAGTGGGTCGCCGACGTCTGGTCGTTCGACTCGATGCTGGAGTCGGGCTACATCGACTGGTCGACGCGGCCGCTGGAGGAGCTGGTCCCGGCCGAGCTGGAGAACGCGCGGCGGCTGCTGCGCGAGGCGCGCGAGCCGCGCGACCAGCTCGCCGTCGTCTTCCCCGACGGCCCGCCGGCGCCGCGGCTGAAGATCCCGGCGCTCCAGGTCACGGGCTGGTGGGACAACATCAAGGGCCCGCAGCTGCGCGACTGGGCCGACGTCCAGCGCGCGCCGGCCGCGGCGCACCAGCACCTGCGGCTGACGATCACCGACCACCAGGACCTCGAGTTCGCGCTCGACGGCAGAGCGCCTGAGGACATGCTCGCCTCCGAGGCGGCGCTGGAGCGCTACCTGCCGCGGCTGCTCGACGTCCCGCTCGTCTTCTTCGACCGCTGGCTGCGCGGCAACGACGCCGCCGAGCGGCTGCCGCGCGTCGCCTACCAGGTCGCCAACGGCGACTGGCACCACGCCGACGCCTGGCCGCCGCCGGAGGCGCGCGAGCTGCTGCTCCACCTCGCCGACGGCGGCCGCGCGACGGCCGGCGCCGACGGGGGCGCGCTCGCCACGGATGCGGACACGCAGACGGCGGTCGCGCGCTGGACCCACGACCCGAACGACCCGGTCCCGACCGGCGTCGAGGTCGAGTGGGAGATCCTCCGCGACCTGCCGGACGAGCGGGCGATCCACGCCCGCCCGGACGTCGCCACCTTCACCGGCGCACCCGCGCCGGCCGCCGTCGACCTCGTCGGCAGCGCCACCGCAGAGCTGGTCGTCGGCGCCGCGGCGCCGTCGACCCAGGTCGTCGCGACGCTCTGCGACGTCGCCCCGTCGGGTCGCGCCCACCTCGTCGCCGAGGGCGTCGCATGCCCGCAGCTGGGCGACGAGGGGGAAGCCCGTTGCACCGTCGACCTCGGCGCGATCGGCTACCGCCTGCTGCCCGGCCACCGGCTGCGGCTCGCGGTCGCCTCGTCGCGCTACCCCCGCTACCTGCTCCACCCCGGCACGGGGGAGGACCCGTGGACCGCGCTGGGGCGGCCCGCCGAGCAGTGGCTGAGAACCGGCGTCGCGGCCGGCTCGGTCCTGCGGCTGGCCGTCCTGCCGTCCTGAGCACCAACGATGGGAGGAAATCCGATGCACCTCCGTCTCCTCGCGCTGTGCGCGCTCGTCGTCGCCGCGCTGTTCGCGGCCGGCTGCGGCAGCAGCGACTCCGACTCCGACTCCGGCTCCAGAGCGAGCGGCAGCGGCGGCACGACCGCCGCCGGCTCCGGCGTCGCCTCCGAGGCGGTCCCGCCGCCCGCCGTCGGCGACGTCGACCGCGTCACCTGGGCGCTGACCTACGGCGAGCCGCCGTCGCTCGACTGGCTGCGCTCGGCCGACTACTCGCCCAGCTCGGTGATCGCGAACCTGTGCGAGTCGCTGATGCGGATAGAGCCCGACATGACCTTCGCGCAGGGCCTGGCGAGATCGGTCGACCATCCGAGACCCGACACGTGGGTCTACGAGCTGCGCGACGACGTCAGATTCTGGGACGGCACGCCGATGACCGCCGACGACGTCGTCTTCAGCCTCACGCGCGCCGCCGACCCGGCCAACGGCTCGCCGTGGACGACCGCCTACCAGAACGTCAGAGGGATAAAGGCGACCGGCCCGTCCCAGGTGACGGTCACGCTCAGAAGACCGGACGCGCTGTTCCCGAAGTTCATGGCGACGCCGGCCGGCGCGGTCGGCAGCAGAGCGTTCGTGACGAGAGCGGGCAGAGCGTACGGCACGCCCAGCGGCGGCGTGATGTGCACCGGGCCGTTCGAGCTGGGCGACTGGAGACAGGGCAGCTCGATCACGCTGAGAAGAAACGAGGGCTACTGGGACGAGGAGCGCCGGGCCCACGCCGGCGAGGTCGAGTTCCGCTTCGTCTCCGACGAGGCGACGCTGACGAGCGCGCTGCGCACGGGCGAGATCGACGGCGCCTACAACGTCCCGCCGTCGTCGTTCGCGCAGCTGAGAGCGGCCGACGGCACGCTCTGGATCCACCCGGGCCTGCAGTCGGTGACGATGACGACGATCGGCTCGGCCAGACCGGGCAATTCGCTGCACGACCTGCGCGTCCGCCAGGCGCTGCGGCTGGCGCTCGACTACGAGGGGATCTCGAACGGGATCTTCGCCGGCGCCGCCTCGCCGATGCGCTCGCACCTGACGCCGTCGACGTGGGGCTACTCGAGACCGATCTTCGAGGCCGCCTACGAGGCGCTGCCGCCGGCCGAGACGGACATGGAGGCGGCGAGAAGACTGGTCGCCGAGGCGAGACCGAGCAAGCCGATCCGGCTCGCCGCGCCGTCGGAGGCGAAGGACCTGATGCAGGTCGCGACCGCGATCCAGGACGCCGGCACGAAGGCCGGGCTCGACGTCGAGCTGAAGCCGATGCCGACGGCCGAGTTCGTGCGCATATATTTCGACGAGAAGGCGCGCGCGGAGGTCGACGCGGCGATCGTCTTCGGCTACCTCGACTTCCCGGAGCCGGTCGAGCAGCAGATCAAGCTGCTGACGGGGAGCTTCTACAACTTCCCCGGCTACGCGAACCCGGAGTACGACGCGCTCGTGCAGAGAGCGTGGGCGACCGACGACGACGACGCCCGCGCCGAGCTGGTCGTGCAGGCGCAGGAGATCCTCGTCAGAGACCTGCCGACGCTGCCGATCGTCGCGCGCGACGTCGCGCTGTTCATGAACGAGCGGATCACCGGCGCGCCGGGCACGTTCGACTACCTCTACTACCCGTGGGCGGCCGACGTGGGCGCGGCGAGATGAGCGGCGCCCAGCAGACGATCGCCGACGTCTACGCGACCCACGACGCGACTGCGCTGGCGGAGCTTGTCCGCCGGCGCGAGGTCTCGCCGCGCGAGCTGGTCGACGCGGCGATCGAGCGGATCGAGCAGGTCGACGGCGAGCTGAACGCCGTCGTCGCCCGCCGCTTCGAGGAGGCGCGCGGCGAGGCCGAGGGCGAGCTGCCCGACGGCCCGCTGCGCGGCGTGCCGGTGCTGCTGAAGGACCTCGGCGCCGAGCTGGCGGGGCAGACGAACTACGGCGGCTCGGCGGCGCTGCGCGACCTCGCGCTGCGCACCGACCACGACAGCCACGTCGGCCGCGGCTTCGTCGACGCCGGCCTCGTCGTGCTCGGCCGCACGAACACGCCCGAGGGCGGTCTGACGTTCACGACCGAGCCGACCGCCTTCGGGCCGACGCGCAACCCGTGGGACCCGACC
>JAEXXR010000476.1 GCA_023405705.1 Actinomycetes bacterium | reverse complement strand
AGGCAACGCAGCACCGGGCGCCGCACCGCCGGACGCGCCCTCGCCGTACCGCAGCACGCCGAGCGGTCCGTCCGCGGCGCTCACGGCCTCAGCCCCGTGTGCATCGTGATCCCGGCCCGTTCGCGGTAGTCGCGCAGCAGCGCGGTGCGCGCAGGCCCGCGCGGCCGCCGTCCGGGGCGGATGTCGGCGGTCAGCGCCTTCACCTCCTGGATGTGGGAGGAGGGGTCGAGCGACATCGAGGAGAGCTCGTTCATCGAGTCGCCGACCGCGTAGCCGTTCGGTCCCCAGTGGTAGGGCATCCCGATCTGGTGGACGCGGCGGCCGTCGAGGTGCAGCGGCGTCATCCGGTCGGTCACGAGCACGCGCGCCTCGATCACGCCGCGGGCGCTCACCAGCGTCGCCCAACCGCCATGCGAGAGCCCCCGCTCGGCCGCCAGCTCGGGGGAGACCTCGCAGAAGAACTCCGGCTGCAGCTCGGCGAGGTACGGGGTCCAGCGCGACATGCCGCCGGCGGTGAAGTGCTCGGTCAGCCGGTAGGTCGTGACGACGAACGGGAAGACCTCCGCGCCGGGGCCGTCCGGGTCCGGGTGGTAGCGGTTGCGATCGTGGACGAAGGTCTGCCGCATCGGGTCGCGCTGCTGCCGGTGCAGCTCGTTGCGGACCGGCGAGTCCTGCGGCTCGTAGTGGGTCGGCAGCGGCCCGTCGGCGACGCCGGCCGGTGCGTACAGCCAGCCGCGGCCGTCGGACTGCATGATGAACGGGTCGTCGCCGCGGATCGCGTCGGCGCCGCGGGCGTCGTCCGGCGGCTCGTAGCCGGGCGGCTTGCCGGACTGGAAGTCGGGGACGTCGTCGCCGGTCCAGCGCTGCGCCGCCTCGTCCCACCAGACCAGTCTCTTGCGCTCGCTCCACGGTCTGCCCTGCGGGTCGGCGGAGGCGCGGTTGTAGAGGACGCGGCGGTTGGCCGGCCACGCCCACGCCCACTCTCTGCCGGTCCAGTTCTGCTCCGTCAACGGCGTGCGCCGCGCGGTCTGGTTGACGCCGCCTGAGAAGCAGCCGCAGTAGATCCAGCAGCCGCACGCGGTCGAGCCGTCGTCTCTCAGCTCGCTGTAGCCGGACAGCAGCCTGCCGTCGGGGCCGACGCCGTTGATCTCGCGCAGGACGGCCTCGGCGCTCGGGTCGTCGTGGGGACCGCTCACCGGGTAGTCCCAGGTGAGGTCGAGGATCGGGCGGTCGGCCTCGTCGGTCGAGCCGGCGAGCCGTTCTCGCACGAGCTGGCCGAGCTTGTGGACGAACCACAGGTCGCTGCGCTGGTCCTCGCGCGGCTCGACCGCCTGGTTGTGCCACTGCACCATCCGCTGGGTGTTCGTGAAGGTGCCGTCCTTCTCGATGTGGGCGGCGGCGGGGAGGAAGAAGACCTCGGTGCCCTGGCGCTCGGGCGGCGGCTGCTCGCCGCTCTCCAGCTCCGGCCCGTCCTGCCACCAGGTCGCGCTCTCGATCAGCGAGAAGTCGCGCACGACCATCCAGTCGAGTCTCGACATCCCCAGCCGCTGCATGCGTGTGTTGGCCGAGCCGACCGCCGGGTTCTGGCCGAAGAGGAAATAGCCTCTGACCCGCCCGGCGAGCATCTCCATCACGGTGTCGTAGGTCGAGTGGCTGCCGGTGAGCCTCGGGAGATAGTCGAAGGCCCATTCGTCGTCTCTGCGCGCCGCGTCGCCCCACCACGCCTTCAGGAGGCTGACGAAGTAGTCGCCCATGTTGCCCCAGAAGCCGCGCGCCGGCTCGTCGGCGGCGAGGAAGTCGGCGAGCGACTTGTGACCGTGGGCGTGCGGCATCGGGATGTAGCCGGGCAGCGTGTCGAACAGCGTCGGGATGTCGCTGGAGCCCTGGATCGAGGCGTGGCCGCGCATCGCCATCACGCCGCCGCCGGGGCGGCCGACGTTGCCGAGCAGCAGCTGCAGGATCGAGGCGGCGCGGATGTACTGCGAGCCGATCGTGTGCTGCGTCCAGCCGACGCCGTGGACGAACGAGGTCGTGCGCTCGCGGCCGGAGTTGGCGACGAACAGGTCGCAGACCTGTCTGAAGAGGTCCTGCGGCACGCCGCAGACGCGCTCGACCATCTCCGGCGTGTACGCGGCGTAGTGGCGCTTCAGCACCTGCCAGACGCAGCGGGGGTGCTGGAGCGTCGGGTCGAGTCTCGGTCTGCCGCGGCCGCCCGGTCCGCCGAGGCCGGGGCCGGAGGGGCCGAGCTGGGCGAGGTGTCCCTCCTGGTCGCGCTGGCCCGCCGCTGCGGTGACCCAGGCGCCGTCGTACTGCCAGGTCGTCTGGTCGTAGTCGACGCTCTCGGGATCCCAGCCGGAGAACAGCCCCTCGGCGCCGGCGTCCGCGAACGCCTCGCCGAGGATCGTCGGCGCGTTCGTGTAGTTGACGACGTACTCGCGGAAGTCCGACTCGGTCTCGATGACGTGGCGGATGATCCCGCCGAGGAAGGCGATGTCGGTGCCGGCGCGCAGCGGCACGAACAGGTCGGCGAGCGCGCTCGTGCGGCTGTAGTGCGGGTCGACGTGGACGATCGTCGCACCGCGCGCCTTCGCCTCGACGACCCACTGGTAGGCGACCGGGTGGGCCTCGGCCATGTTCGACCCCTCCAGCACGATCAGGTCCGAGTGCTGCAGGTCGGCCGGGAGCGTCGTCGAGGCGCCGCGGCCGAACGAGGTCCCGAGCCCGACGACGGTGCTGCTGTGGCAGACGCGCGCCTGGTTCTCGACCTGCACGACGCCGAGCCCGGTCATCAGCTTCTTGATCAGGTAGTTCTCCTCGTTGTCGAGCGTCGCGCCGCCGAGTGCCGCGATGCTCATGCAGCGGCGGGTGCGCGACCCCTCGTGCTCCCATTCCCAGCCCTCGCGGCGGGTTCTGACGACGCGGTCGGCGATCAACTCCATCGCGGTGTCGAGGTCGAGCGGCTCCCACTCGGTGCCGTACGGGCGGCGGTAGAGGACGTGCCGCTCGCGCGCCTCGCCGGTGGTGAGCTGGAGCGTCGCGGAGCCCTTCGGGCAGAGGCGGCCGCGGCTGTGCGGCGCGTCGGGATCGCCCTCGATCTGGATCGCTCTGTCGTCCTTCACGTAGACCTTCTGCGCGCAGCCGACCGCGCAGTACGGGCAGACCGAGCCGACGACGCGGTCGGCCTCCGCGATCCGCGCTCTGTGCCGTCTGCTGCCGCGCGACTTCGCCGCCGCCCCGCGCGCGAGCGGGTCGCCGCCGCGGAGTTGGCGCAGCAGCGGCCAGTCGGCGAGCCGCGGGAGGTCGGGACGGGTCATGGGGCCGGGGTGCCCAGGCCGGCACGGCGCTGAACCGATCGCGTCAGAACGGGCGCGCCGCCGACAGGGCCCGAACGGCCGCCTTCGCGCGGGGCGGCCGCGGCGAGGTGGTCTTCCGCCGAGGTCATCGAGGCTCCCGCCGCCGCAGCAGCAGCCCCGCCGCCGTCGTCACAGGCTCCGCAGCGCCGGCAGCAGCTCGCGCTCGGCCCAGTCGACGAAGCCGTCCTGGTGGTCGCCGCCGATCTGCACCAGCGCGACCTCGTCGAAGCCGGCCTCCAGGTAGGGCTGGACCGCCGCGACGTGCGCGTCGAGGTCCGGACCGCAGGCGATCTCGTCGGCGACCTGCTCGGGCGTGACGTATCTGGTCGCGGCGTCGAAGGCGGCCGGGGTGGGGAGGTCGGCGTTGACGAGCCAGCCGAGCCCGAACCAGCGGAACTGCTCGTGGGCGCGTCTGACCGCGGCGTCGCGGTCGGGGTCCCAGCAGACGGCGACCTGCCCGACGCGCGGCTTGCCCGCACCGCCGGCGGCGTCGAACTGCTCGCCCAGCTCGGGCTTGGGCTCGGTCGCGATCATCAGGTCGGCGCGGCGGCCGGCCAGCCGGCAGGAGTCCGGGCCGGAGACGGCGATCCCGATCGGCGGCCGGATCTCGTGCCGGTCGTGCAGGACGGCCTGCTCGACGTCGTAGTGGTCGCCGCGGAAGTTGACCGTCTCGCCGTCGAGCAGCGCGCCGATGATCTCGACCGCCTCGCGCAGCAGCGCGTGCCGCACCCCGACGGCCGGCCACCCCTCGCCGGCGACGTGCTCGTTGAGGTTCTCGCCGGAGCCGAGCCCGAGCCGGAACCGCCCGCCGGAGAGGATCTGCACCGTCGACGCCTTCTGCGCGACGACCGCCGGGTGGTAGCGCAGCGTCGGGCAGGTGACGTAGGTCATCAGCGGGATCCGCTCGGTCGCCTGCGCCGCCGCCCCGAGGATCGACCACGCATACCCCGCGTGCCCCTGCGCGTCGAGCCAGGGCGCGTAGTGGTCGCTGATCACGGAGAAGTCGAACCCGGCCCCCTCCGCCCGCACCACGTCCCGCACCAGCTGATCCGGCGCCGCCTGCTCGCACATCATCGTGTACCCGAATCTCGTCATGGCCCGGGAGCTACCCGGGCCATGAGCGGCTACGCGGCTACCGCTTCGCCAGCCCCGCGTACGCGTCCGGGCGGCGGGTTCTGAGGAAGGGGAAGAGGTCGAGCCAGTCGCGGCGCTGGTCGAGGTCGAGGTCGGCGACGAGGACGGCGGCCTCGTCGCGCGGGGCCTGGAGGAGGATGCGGCCGTAGGGGTCGGAGATGAACGAGCTGCCGTAGAAGGTCAGGCCGTTCTCCTCGCCGAAGCGGTTGACGGCGATCATGAAGGTGCCGTTGGCGATCCCGTTGCCGACCATCACCTGCTGCCACAGCGGCTGGGTGTCGAAGTCGGGGTGGTCGGGCTCGGAGCCGATCGCGGTCGGGTAGACGATCGCGTCGGCGCCCTCCAGCGCGTAGGCGCGCGCCAGCTCCGGGAACCACTGGTCCCAGCAGGTCGGGAAGCCGAATCTGCCCTGCTCGATGCCGAGGACCGGGAACGGGCCCCTGCCGTCGACGCCCTCGGACGGGCCCTGGCGGAAGTATCTGTCCTCGTAGTAGCCGGCCGTGACGGGGATGTGCAGCTTGCGCGTGCGGCTGACGATGTCACCTGCGGGCGAGACGACGATCGCGGTGTTGAAGCCGAGGCCGTCCTCGGCGTCGGCGCGCTCGAACAGCGACGCGTGGACGTGGACGCCCGTCTCCTGCGCCAGCTCCGCGGCGAACGCGTGCGTCGGGCCGCCGGGCAGCTCCTCGGGCTCGACGCCGAGCTTGGCCGGGCCGTCCGGGACGAACGCGAAGTACGGCGAGAGCGTCAGCTCCTGGAGGCAGACGAGCTTGGCGCCCTCCTGCGCCGCGAGGCGGATCCCCTCGGCGAGCGCGGCGCGGTGCTCGGTCGGGTCCTCGTGCCAGCGCTGCTGGACGGCGCCGACCCGCAGCAGCCCGCGCTCGGGCTCGTGGACGCGGGCGAGGGAGGTGGGCGGGGCGAAGGCGGTCAACACTCTCATGTGGTTGACGGTAGCGCTGCGGGATCGATCCCGCAAGCCGATCGCCGCACCGGCTGCCACGGCTGGCGGGAGCGTTTTTGGGGGGTACGGCCCGGGGGCCGGGGGGGG
>JAEXXR010000462.1 GCA_023405705.1 Actinomycetes bacterium | reverse complement strand
CGTCCACGCCGTGCGCGCGGCGCTCGTGAGAGCCGGCGCGCGTCCGCGGCGGATGCGCTCGAGCGGGGTGGACGCGCTGACGCCGAGCGAGCTGCGGATCGCCGGCCTCGCCGCCGACGGCCTCTCCAACCGCGAGATCGCCGAACGGGAGTTCCTCGCCGTCCGCACCGTCGAGCTGCACCTGACCCGCAGCTATCGCAAACTCGGCATCGACTCGCGCGGCAAGCTCGGCGTCGCCCTCGCCGGCGCGGCCTGAGCCCCAGAACGACGAAGGCCCGCTCCGAGGAGCGGGCCTTCTGCAATGCGGCTGAGAGGACTTGAACCTCCACGACCCGAAGGTCACAGGCACCTGAAGCCTGCGCGTCTACCGATTCCGCCACAGCCGCACGGACCAGCTCCGCGAAGATACACGTTCTTGACGCGAAACGGCGTCGCGGTCCCCACAGACCGCGGCGACCGCCTCGCCACCCTCACCGTGACCGACCGCACGCCGCCCGTCCGCGGCCCTTTGCTACCCTCTTGCTCCGCGCGCTTCTCAGCGGAGCGCACGAGTCCTGCCGCTATCGTCTAGGGGACTAGGACGCCGCCCTCTCACGGCGGAAACCGGGGTTCGAATCCCCGTAGCGGTACTGACCGAAGGCCTCGCGAGAGCGGGGCCTTCGTCGTTGCCGGGGAGGCTCGGACGCGGCAAGGGGTGTCAGCTCGTTGGCCCGATGGGGAGCCCGGCGTCAGCCGCGGCCGTCGATCGGCGTGACCGGCACGGGGTCGGGCACGACGACAGATGCGTGCGCTCGCCGTCAGCGCTGGCGGGTGGTGCGCCAGAATCGGGTTCAACAGGTAGACCACAGTCCCTTGTCTGGAAATTCGTTGTCAGGGTGCGCGCTCGTCCACTCGGCGCCCGCCGGAGAGATCGGTACCTTGGAGCAGGCCCCGCCTTTGGGGGAAGGCGTCTCGAGGGACCGACCGCGTCAGCCTCTCCAGTGCCGAGGTCGAGGGCGACCGAGCCAGCTTCTCGCGGGCAGCGGCGAGCGCCGACGGGCGCTACGTCGCGTTCGTCTCTGCCGCGCGGAATCTGGTGACGCCGGACACCAACGACGCCGCCGACGTCTTCCGGCGCGATCGGACGACCGGCAGAACCGAGCGCGTGAGCGTCTCGGCATCAGGCGCGCAGGCCGAAGGCGACTACGGGTCCGCCGAGCCGGGATCTCCGGCGACGGTTCCGTGGTCGCGTTCCGCTCCTTCGCGGCGAACCTCGTCGCCGGCGACACCAATGGCGTCGACGACGTCTTCGCGCGTGACGAGACGCCGCCGCGGGTCCGCGACCCCTACGCCAACGCGGTCGCGCCCAGCAGCGCCGCGATCGTCAACGGGAGCCGCGCGCTCGGTGCGCCCGACGGCAGAGACGCCGCGATCGTCGGCCTGCTCGGCGGCCAGGCGACGTTCGACATGGGCGAGTTCGAGGAGGGCACCGGCGACCTCGTCGTCTCCTACGGCGGCCTCACGGTGCAGTGGACGACGACGGTCTCGTTCCTGGACGCCAGGGGCAGAGCGATCTCGTCCAGCCCGCTGCTGTTCACGCTCGGTGCCAACCAGACCGGCAACGTGACGTTCAGAGGCAGAGCCCCGTACCGCTCCGTCCGCTTCACCGCGGGCCTGTTGCAGGCGTTCGGCCTCGACGCCGTCAGAGCGACGTCGATCGTCAACTCGGGCTCAGCCCGGAGGTTCCTCATGTCTTCCGTCCCGATCAACGTTCCACCGCGCGCATCGACGAGGCGGCGGTGCGTCGTGCTCGGCGTCGCGGTGGCCGCGGCCGGTGCGGGTGCGGCGTTCGCCGCGCCGCAGGCCCATGCCGTCGATCTGCTGACGTGCGGCGGCACGGTGGTGACGGGCTACTCGCCGCCGCTCAGAGACGTGCCGCAGCCGGTCACGACCTCGACGCGGACGCTCTACCAGCCCTGCGTGAACGTCAACGACCTGCTCGAGTTCCGCACCGGCATCTCGGAGGCGACCTTCGGCCCCTCGGTGCGCAGCTGCTCCTCGCGGCTGGCAGCTTCCCCGGGGCGCAGCTGATCAGATGGAGCACCGGGACGACGAGCACGTTCACGTTCAACGCGACGATCACCGCCACCAACGGAATCCTGCACGTGACCGAGGTCGGCAGCATCACCGACGGCGAGTTCAGAGGCAAGACGGCGGTGAGCGTGATCGCGGTGCTCCAGTCCGACCTGGCCGCGTGCTCGACGACGGGCGTCGCCTCGGTCGGCGGTCCCGTGACGATCACGATCGCGCTGTGAGGAAGGGCCCGCAAGTGCCCGTGTTCGAAGCCGGCAGCTGGAGCGTGACGGCGTCGACGCCGTGAAGCACCTCAGAAGGGCGGAAGCGTCAAGATGGGGGCCCGGCACCCGCAACAGATTCGTGATCCCGCAATGGAGATGAACGCCCTGTCGGACCCTGACGAGGCCGATGCGCTGCTCGCCGGCTACCTCGAGCAGCTGAAGGCGCTCGGCTGGGAACGGCTGTGGGAGGAGTACGCCGAGGAGCGCACGACGCTCCTCGGCCGGCACAAGGTCGCAGGCCGGCCAAGGGAGAGATACGAGGCCCTTGTCGCCCCGTCGGGGCGACGGTACGGCGCATGGTCCTGGGCGACGGCAAAGGACACGCCACGACTGCATGTGCTCGTGACCCTGCACGAGGATGACGCTGCGTATCAGAACGTCAGCGGGTCGATGATCCTCACGCCGGACGACCTCAGATGAGCTGACCGGCCACGCGATGCTCGGCGTGAATCCTGGGGCCCGCTTGCAGCACGAACAGCGCTGCCCGACCCGGGCAGCGCTTGCTTCTCCCACGAGTTGATCGGCCGCTCTTAGTTCAACTTGAGCGGTGGTGAAATGATGCTGACAATGGAGACAATTCACATGGCTCTCGCGGTGCCG
This sequence comes from Actinomycetes bacterium, assembly GCA_023405705.1. Next base: position 565 of record JAEXXR010000462.1, on the reverse strand, counting down.
GGTGTGTCATCGTCTGTGGCATGTCCCCGCTCTCCCTGCGCGCCCTGGCGCGCGGGGCGCGTCGTCGTACACTGATCGCGCCCCTCCTCATCGCAGCGCCGGTCGCGCTCGCGGCGCTCCCCGCCGCCGCTCAGGCCGGTTCCGTCACGTTCGACGCCGTGGGCTGCGGCGGCACGGCGACGCCGTCCGCGCCCGCGAACCAGTGGGTCGTCCCGGCCGGGGTCGACAACGTCAGAATCACGCTCTACGGCCAGCCCGGCGGCAACGGCGGCGGCCAGTCCGCCTACATGTACGGCACGACCGACGTCAGCGCCGGCGAGGTGCTGTACGCCTGCGTCAACGTCGGCGGCGGCAGCGGCGGCACCGCTCCGTTCGGCGCGACCTCCGGCGGCGACGGCGGCGGCTACTCGTCGATCAGCAAGCAGGCCGACGGCGCAGTCGCACTCGCGATCGCGGGCGGCGGCGGTGGCACCGGCGGCATCTACAGAGTCGCGACCGGCGGCAGAGGCGGCAACGCCGGCACGATCGCCCCGCTCGCCGCCGGCGGCGACGGCGTCACCCCGTC
>JAEXXR010000370.1 GCA_023405705.1 Actinomycetes bacterium | reverse complement strand
GTCGACGAGGCGCTGGAGCGGGTGCAGCTCGCCGACCTGCGCCGGCGCCCGGTCGGCGAGCTGTCCGGCGGGCAGCGCCAGCGCGTCGCGGTGGCGCGCGCGCTCGCGCTGCAGCCGGCCGCGCTGCTGCTCGACGAGCCGTTCACCGGCCTCGACCTGCCGACCCAGGACCTGCTCTCCGAGCTGTTCGCCGCGCTCGCGCACGAGGGGCGCGCCGTGCTGATGACGACCCACGACCTCGCCGCCGCGATCTGCGGCTGCGACCGCCTCGCGCTGCTCAACCGCACGCTCGTCGCGGCCGGCTCGCCGCAGCGGCTTGCCGCCGACGACGAGCTGTGGATGCGGACCTTCGGCGTCGGCGAGCGCAGCCCGCTGCTGCGGATCCTGAAGGCGGCCGCCTGATGTCGCCCGTCGAGTTCGCCGGCGACCTGCTCAACCCCGATCTCGCCTTCCTGCCGAAGGCGCTGCTGGTCGCGGTGATGTCGTCGATCGTCTGCGGCGTGATCGGCTGCCACGTCGTGCTGCGCGGGATGGCCTTCATCGGCGAGGCGGTCGCGCACGCCGTCTTCCCCGGGCTTGCCGTCGCGTTCGTGCTGAGCGGCAGCCTCGTGCTCGGCGGGATGGTCGCGGGCGTCCTCACCGCCGTCCTGATCGCGATCTTCTCGCAGAACCGGCGCGTGAAGGAGGACTCGATCATCGGGATCTTCTTCGTCGCCGCCTTCGCGCTCGGGATCGTGATCGTCTCGCGCGCGCCCGGCTACGCCGGCTCGCTGCAGGAGTTCCTGTTCGGCTCGATCACCGGCATCCCCGACGAGGACGTCCTCGTCGTCGCGGGCGTCGGCCTGCTCGTGCTCGGCGCCGCGCTGGGTCTGCACAAGGAGCTGGTGACGGTCTCGCTCGACCGCGAGACCGCGCGCGCGATGGGCCTGCGGGTGTTCGCCCTCGACCTCGTCCTCTACGTGCTCGTGACGCTCGCGGTCGTGATCAGCGTCCAGACGATCGGCAACGTCCTCGTGCTCGCGCTGCTGATCACCCCCGCCGCGACCGCCCGCCTGCTGACCGACCGGCTCCCCGCGATGATGGCGCTCGCGCCCGCGATCGGCGGCCTCTCGGCGCTGCTCGGGCTGTACGTCTCGTGGTCGTGGGATCTCCCGACCGGCGGCACGATCGTGCTCGTGCTGACCGCCTTCTTCCTCGCCGCCTGGTTCCTCGCGCCGCGCCAGGGCCTGATCGCGAAGCGCCGCCTGGCGGCTGTCGCGGCCCGCGAAGGGCGCTGACCGGGGCGGACTCGCGCGACGGCCGGCGCTCTCTCTCGAGTCGAAAACAAGACTAAGTCTCATTCTTGATAGTGTCCGCCACCGGATCACGACATGGAAGGAAGCCGGTGACGATCACCACGCCTCAACGACCGCAGCGCGCCCCACGGCGCCGCGCGGTCGCATCGCTGCTCGGCCTGACGGCGGCCGCCGCCGTCGCGGCAGCCGCACCGTCTGCGGCCTCGGCCGACCTGCCGACGCAGGAGCGCCACGTGCTCTCGGTCGGCCACGTCGACGCCGTCGGCGTCCACGTCGAGGACGGCGAGCTGGGCCTGCGCCTGCACGACGGCACCGTCACGCCGGCGGTCGAGCGCGACCCGGGCGACGTGCTGCTGCACGCCAAGCCGGAGTCGGCGTTCGACATCCCCACGGGGATCCCGCAGATCTACTACGACACGCTCGGGCCGGCCGGCTCGACCGTCTGGATGCTGCCGCAGACGCAGAACCCGGACCTGCTGTGGCCGGGCTGGTCGAGCGAGGAGGTCCCGAGCGGGGCCGTCGTCGGCGACAGATTCACCTGGAGGCTGCTGTCGGTCGAAGGGCCGGGCGCCTTCCAGCTGTTCGAGGAGGGCGCCTTCGGCCTCTCACCGAGCGGCATCCGCTTCAACAGCGCCGACGGCCTCCCCGACACGACGACGATGAACGCCGGGGTCCACGCGCACTTCACGTGGGCGTTCGGCGCGAGAGGCCTCTACAGGCTGCGCTTCGAGGTCAGCGGGACGCCGGTCGGCGGCAGCGAGCTGACGAGCGGGCCGGTCGAGTACCGCGTCTTCGTCGGCGACCTCGCGGACCTGCCCGACGATCCCGACCCGGTCGTGCCGGAGCTGTCGGTCGCGGGTCTGAGGGACCACTACCACCCGGGCGACGCGATCGCGATGAGCGCGGTGCAGACGCCCGACACCGGCGAGCGCCACTACCACTGGTTCGCCCGCTGCGGCGACGCGACCGAGTTCGCCGAGGTCGGCGGCGGCACGACCCACGAGCTGGTCGCCGAGCTGAGGCACGACGGCTGCCAGTACCGCGTCACGCTCTACGGCCACTCGCACGAGGAGGTCGCGACCTCGCCGGCGGTGACGCTGCGCGTGACCGACCACCACGGACACGAGCCCGACCCGGACCCCGTCGACCCGCCGGTCACGCCGGTCGTCCCGGATCCGCCGGTGACGCCCGTCACGCCCGTCACGCCGGTCACCCCCGTCACGCCGCAGCCGCCGGTCAGACCGGTCGCGAGAGCGACGGCGCCGCGGGTGACGCTCGGCGCCGCGCGTCTCGACGGCCGCCGCCTGACGCTGCGCCTGCGGCTCGACCGCAGAGCGCAGGTGACGGTCCGGATCCGCAAGGGCAGACGCGTCGTCGCGGGCGTGAAGCCGCGCGCGGTGCGCGCGAGCGACAGCCAGCTGAAGCTGCGCCTCGCCAGAGCGCTCGCGCCCGGCCGCTACCGCGTCGTCGTGAAGGCGAAGGCCGGCGGCAGAACCGTCACGAGATCGGTCGTACTGCGGGTGACCGCCCGATGAACGCGCGCGCCGCGCGCCCGTTCCGACGTGCGGCGCGCGCAGG
>JAEXXR010000485.1 GCA_023405705.1 Actinomycetes bacterium | reverse complement strand
AGCTCGGCCTTCGCCGCGGCGACGCCGCTCGCGTCCTGCAGGCCCTCGGGCGCGGTCCGCAGCGCGAGCTGGTGGAGCATGCTCAGCTCGGGGTCGTCGCCCTCGCCCCAGAAGGCCGCCTGCGCCTCTGCGCCGGCGCGCTTGTAGGCCTGGTCGAGATGCCACGGCATGTCGTCCCAGGTGCCGGCGGCGCGGACCCAGGCGCGGCCGCCGCGCTCGTACAGCACGAGGCGGTTGTTGCCGGCGCCCATGAAGTGGCCCTCGTGGGTCGTCAGGTCGAAGGCGACCAGCGGCGTCGCGTCGTCGGGGACCGGCTGCGGCTCGTCGCGGCCGACGCGCGCCATCCCGTCGTTGAGCTCGTGGACGTAGGCGGCGAGCGGCTCCGGGTCGGCGTGGGTCAGCAGCCGCGTGATCGTGACGTAGCCGCGGGTGAAGACCGGCGCCTTCTCGGCCAGCTGCGCGACGACCTCGATCTCGAACGTCTGGCCTGCGAGGCCGCCCGGCCGCAGCGGCGTGAAGCGGCCGATCGCGGTCGCGTAGTCGGGCCAGGTCTCCGGCTTGGTCAGCGCCGCGACGATCGCGTCGGCCGACGGCACCTCGACCGGCGCGTAGGTGTGCCAGACCTGCTCGGCGAGCGGTCTCGTCGCCGGCGTCAGTGGGCCGAGGCGGGCGAGCTTCAGCCGCTGCTCGGGCTGGTAGGCGGCCTTGTCGGCGACGGTCTCGAAGACGATCCCCCAGCCGCGGCGCGCGTCGTCGGCGTAGGCCGCTGCGAACCAGTCGCCGTGCAGCTTGCTCGCGCCGGCCAGCAGCTGCTCGCGGTCGAGCGTGCCGCGGTCGCCGCCGGCGCCGCGCAGACGGCGGCGACCGAAGGCGCGGTGGAAGGCGATCACGTCGTGGGCGTGCAGCCGGCGGCCGCCGTTGCGGTGCCACCGGGTCGTGACGATCGCGAAGGCGAGCCGCAGGTCGTCGACGTCGCGCGTGCGCTCGTCGCGGGCGTAGTAGGCGGCGTTGAGGAAGTCGGTCACCCAGCCGACGGCGTCGGGCGCGGCGATCGAGCTGCCGCTCATGCGCGCCCAGCGCGCCTGCTCGGTGAGGACGAGCCGCCGGGCGAGCAGGCCCGCTCCGATCGTTCCCGCAGCTGCGGCGGCGACCTTCGCGCCGCGCTTCGTCGTCGTGCTCGCCATGTTGGTCCTCCGTGGATGTGCCGTGCCTGTGCCGGGCGAATTCCGGTGCGTTCGGTGCGGTTCGCCTGCGACCCTAGTACCCGTGTGGCGGCGCTTGATGTGCGCCGTCGCACACGCCCGGCGCGTTTCCGTAGTCCCTACGGAGTGGCACGACGGCGCTCCACGCCTGCACGCGACCGCCGCGGACGGCTATCGTCGCGAGCGTGAGCGAATCCCCCGCAGACGAGCCCTCCCCCACCCGCGAAGACGCGCGCATCCGCGTCGTGATCGCCGACGACCACCAGGTCGTCCGCACCGGCCTGCGGATGGTGCTCGACGCCGAGGACGAGTTCGAGGTCGTCGCCGAGGCCGGCGACGTCCCCTCCGCGATGCGCGCCGTCCTCACCCACAGACCGGACGTGCTCGTGCTCGACCTCAACATGCCCGGCGAACCGAGCCTGCAGGCGATCCCCCGCTTCGTCTCCGAGCAGCCGCAGACGGCGATCGTCGTCCTGACGATGCAGCAGGACCCCGCCTTCGCGCGCGAGGCGCTGCGCTCCGGCGCGCGCGGCTACGTGCTGAAGGAGGCGGCCGACGACGAGCTGGTCCAGGCCGTGCGGCTCGCCTGCGCCGGCCGCACCTACCTCAACCCGGAGCTGGGCGCGCGGATGGCCGCCGAGCCGCCCCCGAGCGGCCCGCCGGACGACCTGACCGAGCGCGAGCTGCAGGTGCTGAGACTGATCGCGCTCGGCCACACCAACAGCGAGATCGCCCAGCAGCTCTACCTCAGCGTCCGCACCGTCGAGTCGCATCGCGCGCACATCCAGCAGAAGGTGCGCCGCTCCTCGCGCGCCGAGCTGGTCCGCTACGCGCTCGACCACAACCTGATCGACGCGGGCTGAGCGGGCTGCGGCGGCGCGCGCCGGCTGAGCCGGCGCGGCAGCGCGGCCGCTCCGGACGAGCGCCGCAGCACGCTGTCACGTGCAAAAGCCCGGCAAGTTGCGGTTCTCGATCTCGAATACCTAACGCTGAGTATTCAGCGAGCAGAACGTTCCGGACATGCCTGGAACGCCGGGGCGCAGGACGTGACGATTCGACGCAATGTCGAACGGTCAGAGGATCTCCACCGATTCGCCGGTCGCCACCGGGATGGGAGGCGCCGTCGCCCTCGGCGCCGCGCTGCGCGACCTGCGCACGCGCGCCGGCATCACGCAGCGCGACCTCGCCGCGCGCGAGGGCCTGCATCGCAACTACCTCGGCGCGCTCGAGCGCGGCACCGTCGCCAACCCCGGCCTCGCGACCGCCAGCAGGCTTGCGCGGGCGCTCGACGTCAGCGTCTCCGTGCTGGCGGAGAGCTTCGTCCGCCCGCTGCCGTCCGGCCCGGCCCTCCCGGTCAGGCCGCGCCCGCTGCCGCTGACGCTCGCCGAACGCACGCCGGCCGACGCGATGCCCGGCGCGCCCGCCCTCGGC
>JAEXXR010000342.1 GCA_023405705.1 Actinomycetes bacterium | reverse complement strand
AGCGCGGGCACGCCGTTCCCCCGGTGGCTCCTCATCCGTCCTCCGAGTGCCGCCCCGAACGGGCCCTCAGGCCCTTTCGGGGACCTCGATCTCGCGCTTGAGGATCTTGCCGGTCGGGCCCTTGGGCAGCTCGGCGACGAGCCAGATGTGGCGCGGGTACTTGTAGGCGGCGACGCGCTCCTTGACGTACTCGCGCAGCTCGTCGGGGGTCGCCTCCGCGCCGGGCTTGAGCGCGACGCAGGCGCCGACCTCCTCACCCCACTCGCGGTCCGCGACGCCGACGACGGCGGCCTCTGCGACCGACGGGTGCTCGTAGAGCACCTCCTCGATCTCGCGCGGGTAGACGTTGTAGCCGCCGCGGATGATCATGTCCTTCTTGCGGTCGACGATGAAGAAGTAGCCGTCCTCGTCGACCTTCGCGAGGTCGCCGCTGTGGAACCAGCCGCCTCTCATGACCGACTCGGTCGCCTCCGGCTTGCCCCAGTAGCCCTTCATCACGTTGTGGCCGCGGATGACGATCTCGCCGACCTCGCCGGTCGGCAGGTCCTCGTCGTTCTCGCCGACGACCTTCATCTCGACGCCGCGGATCGGCGTGCCGATCGAGCCGACCTTGCGCTCTCTGTCGGGATGGTTGAAGGAGGCGACCGGCGAGGTCTCCGAGAGGCCGTAGCCCTCGAGGATCTTGCAGTCGAAGGTGGCGTCGAACGCCTTCAGCACCTCGCCGGGCAGCGCCGAGCCGCCCGAGACGCAGAGCCTCAGCGATGACAGGTCGAGGCCGGCGCGGGCCTCCTCCGGCACCGCGAGGATCGCGTTGTACATCGTCGGGACGCCCTCGAAGACCGTCACCTTGTCGCGGTCGACGATCTGCAGCGCCTTGAGCGGGTCGAAGCGCGGGATCAGCGTCAGCGTCGCGCTGGCGGCCGTCGCGACGTTCATCGCGCAGGTCTGACCGAAGGAGTGGAACAGCGGCAGCGCGCCGAGGATCACGTCGTCGGGACCGACCTGGATCAGCGTCTGGACGGTCGTCTCGACGTTGCTGAGCAGGTTGCCGTGCGTCAGCTCGGCGCCCTTGGGCTGACCGGTCGTGCCGGAGGTGTAGAGCAGCACGGCCGGGTCCTCGTCGCCGACCTCGACGACCTCGTGGCGCGGCTCGGCGGCGAAGGCGACCTGGGCGAAGTCGGGGCCGACCGATATGAACTCGGTGCCGGCGTCGGCGGCGCCCGGCTCGGCCTCGGGCGCGAAGTCGGCCCAGCCGAACAGCAGCTTCGCGCCCGAGTCCTGCAGGTAGTACGCGACCTCGCGCCGCTTCAGCAGCACGTTCATCGGCACGACGACGCCGCCGGCGCGCAGGATCGCGTAGTAGATCGGCGGGAAGAACGGGACGTTGGGGAGCATCAGGCCGACCCGGTCGCCGGACTGGAAGCCCTTCTCGTGCAGCAGGCCCGCGATGCGGGCGCTGCCCTCGGCGATCACCGTGTAGTTCAGTGCGACGTCGTCGAGCTTGACGGCGATGCCGTCACCGTTGCGCTCGGCCGCGTCGATCAACAGGCTCGCCAGATTGCGCCCCATGTCGTCTCCCGTCCTTCCGTCGGATTTCACTTGCCGGTGCTCACGTCTCCGTGCCGGACCCGACCGCGCGGGCGGGGGCCTCGCCCCACAGCTGCTCGAGCCGGTAGAACTCGCGGGTGTCCGGCGTGAAGATGTGCACCACCACGTCGAGATAATCCATCAGGACCCACTGCGCTTGCGGCAGTCCCTCGACGCGGCGCGGAAAGAGCCCGTGCTCCTTCTTCATCCGCTCGTGGATCCCGTCGTGGATCGCCTTCACCTGACGGTCGGTGTTACCCGAGCAGACCACAAAGTAGTCCGCGTAGCCGAGCACGCCGCGCAGGTCCAGCTCGACGATGTCGATCGCCTTTCTGTCGTCTGCGTACTCGGCGATCGCGGCCACCATCGCAGCGCCTTCCAGTTCGTTCTGTGTCATGTCGTCACCTCCCTCCGGACACCTCGGTACAGCCCCTCCGCCGCGATCGCGTCGGCGACGGCGTCGGGGACCAGATAGCGGATCGGACGACCCTGCGCGACGCGCTCGCGCAGCTCCGAGGAGGAGACGTCGATCCGGGGCATGTCGAAGTAGACGACGCGCTCGGCGCCGTCCAGCGGCTCCAGCGCCCGCTCGATCGCGTCGCGCTTGGACCCGCGCCGCTCCGCGACGGCCAGCGTCGCCAAAGCCAGGACGGTCTCCGGCTCGTGCCAGCTCGGGAAGCTGGCGGCCATGTCGCCGCCGACGATGAACGTCAGCTCGTCCTCGGGCGCTCGCTCGTGCAACAGCCGCAGCGTATCGGCCGTGTAGGAGCGACCGGGACGCTCCAGTTCGACCGCCGACACGTCGAAGCGCCCGTCGCCCGCGACCGCCAGCCGGCACAGCTCGAAGCGCTGCCGCGGCGAGGGGTCGCCGGGCGCGACCGTCTTGTGCGGCGGCTCGCCGGCGGGCATCAGCAGCACGCGGTCGAGCCCCAGCTGGGCGTGCGCCTCCTGGGCGCACGCCAGATGTGCGATATGGGGCGGGTTGAAGGTCCCGCCGAGGATGCCGACGCGCATGCGCTCCGATCGGACTCGGGTCAGGCGCGAACCTGACCGGTGCCCTCGATCAGGTACTTGAACGTCGTCAGCTCGCGCACGCCGATCGGGCCGCGGGCATGCAGCTTCTGCGTCGAGTTGCCGATCTCGGCGCCCATCCCGAACTCGCCGCCGTCGGTGAAGCGGGTCGAGACGTTGACGTAGACGCAGGCCGCGTCGACGCCGAGCTGGAAGGCGCGCGCGTCGTCGGCCGACTGCGTCACGATCGCCTCCGAGTGACCCGAGCCGTAGCGGCCGATGTGCTCGATCGCCTCCTCGGCGGAGTCGACGACGCGCACCGCGATCGTCAGCGCGAGGAACTCGGTCGCCCAGTCCTCCTCGGTCGCGAGCGCGACCGGGACGCCGGGGCCGGCGAGCGCCCGCGCGCGCTCGTCGCCGCGCAGCTCGACGCCGGCGGCGTGCAGCGCCTTCGCGGCGCGCGGCAGGAACTCCGGCGCGGCGTCGGCGTGGACGAGCAGCGTCTCCAGCGCGTTGCAGACGCCGGGGCGCTGCGTCTTGCCGTTCAGCAGGATCGCCTCGGCGTCGTCGAGCTTGGCGCTGGCGTCGACGAACAGGTGGCAGTAGCCGGAGGCGGCGTAGATCACGGGGACCGTCGCGACCGCCTTCAGCGCGTTCTTCAGCCCCTCGCCGCCGCGCGGAAAGATCAGGTCGACGACGCCGTCCTGCGTCGCCAGCTCGGCCAGCTCCTCGCGGCCGCCGCCGGCGACCAGCTGGATCGCGCCGTCGGGGACGCCCGCGGCGGTCGCCGCCTCGGCGGCGATCGCGGCCAGCACGCGGTTGGAGTGGATCGCGGTCGAGGAGCCGCGCAGCACGATCGCGTTGCCGGACTTGAGCGCCAGGCCGGCAGCGTCGATCGTCACGTTCGGGCGCGCCTCGTAGACGACCGCGACGACGCCGAAGGGGACGCGCACGCGGCGCACGTCGACGCCGTTGGGCAGGCGGTGGCCGTCGATCGTCTCGCCGACCGGGTCGGGCAGCCCGGCGATCGCGCGCGTGCCGGCGGCGATGCCGGCGATCCGCTCGGGGTCGAGCGCGAGGCGGTCGAGCAGCGCGTCGCCGATCTCGTTCGCGCGGCCGGCCTCGAGGTCCTTCGCGTTCGCCTGCAGGATCTCTGGCGTCCGGGCCACCAGCGCGTCCGCGATCGCGTGCAGCGCGCGGTCCTTCACGTCCGAGCCGAGCGCCGCCAGCGGCTTGGCGGCGGCCTTGGCGGCGAGGCAGATGTCGGTGACCGAGGTGGGCGTCGAGATGGCCATCTGCCCATGGTACCCGGCCTCGCGCCCCCGCCGCCCGCGCGCGAGCCCGGGACCGGCGGCGCTCTCGGGTGAAGTGGACC
>JAEXXR010000306.1 GCA_023405705.1 Actinomycetes bacterium | reverse complement strand
GGCGGCCGGGTCCCACTGGGCGGCCGGGAAGAGGTGGAAGGCCTTGACGACGTGCGCGCCGAGAGCCAGCTCCGCGGCGCACGCCGCCGCCGAGCCGGGCGCCTGCTCGCCGGCCCCGTCACCGCGCTCGCGCGCTCGTGGTGTTCGTGCACGGATTCGCCACAGAGCCCGGTCCTGCGTGCATCAGGAATGGACCGATCGGCGGCGGCGTCGCGGCCGACCGGCGCTCGGACCGTCGCGCTGCAGGAGCCCGCGGCGGCGATGGCCGTCGCGCAGGAAAATCGAATCGAAAGTTGAAATCCACTTTCAGTTTCGATTTCATCGGTGATGTCGTCGATCCGAAAGTGGTGCCTCCGATGTCCGACATCTCCCGCCAGCGCCTGCAGACGCTGCTCGACCGCGAGCGTGCGGCGTTCGCCGCGCGCAACCCCCGCTCGCGGGCGGCCTACGAGGCGGCCGACCATCTCTTCGGGCGGGTGCCGATGACGTGGATGAACAAGACCGCCGCCGGGCATCCGCTCTACCTCGACCGCGCCGCGGGCGCGCGCGTGTGGGACCTCGACGGGCACGAGCACGTCGACCTCTGCCTCGGCGACACCGGCGCGATGGCCGGGCACTCGCCGGCGCCGACCGTCGCCGCGGTCCAGCGCCGCTTCGGCGAGCTGGGCGGGGCGACCGCGATGCTGCCGACCGAGGACGCCGCCTGGGTCGGCGCCGAGCTGGCGCGCCGCTTCGGGCTGCCGGCATGGAGCTTCTCGCTGACCGCGACCGACGCCAACCGCTGGGCGATCCGGCTCGTGCGCGCGATCACCGGGCGGCCGAAGATCCTCGTCAACAGCTGGTGCTACCACGGCTCCGTCGACGAGTCGCTGATCGTCGTGGGCGAGGACGGCGCGGCGCGCAGCCGCGAGGGCAACGTCGGCGCGCCGTGCGACGTGACGCTCACCAGCCGCGTCGCCGAGTACAACGACCTCGAGCGGCTGGAGCGCGAGCTGGCCCACGGCGACGTCGCGGCGGTGCTGATGGAGCCGGCGCTGACGAACATCGGGATCGTGCTGCCCGAGCCCGGGTACCTCGAAGGCGTCCGCCGCCTCACGCGCGCGCACGGCACGCTGCTGATCAACGACGAGACGCACACCTTCTCGGCCGGCCCCGGCGGCGCGACCGCGGCGTGGAGGCTGGAGCCCGACGTGATCACGATCGGCAAGGCGCTCGCGGGCGGGATCCCCTGCGGCGCCTACGGGCTCTCGCAGGCGATCGTCGACGAGATCGGCCGCCACGCCGAGCTGGACCTCGTCGACATGGGCGGCGTCGGCGGCACGCTCGCCGGCAACCCGATCTCGACCGCGGCGATGCGCGCGACGCTCTCGGAGGTGCTCACCGACGAGGCGTTCGTCGCAATGACCGCGCTCGCGACCCGCTTCGCCGACGGCGTCCGCGCGATCATCGAGGAGCACGCGCTGCCGTGGTCGATCCAGCAGCTCGGCGCCCGCGCCGAGTACCGCTTCACGAACCCGGCGCCGCGCAACGGCGGCGAGTCGGCGGCCGCGCACGACCCCGAGCTGGACGACTACCTGCACGTCTACCTCGCCAACCGCGGCATCCTCCTGACGCCCTTCCACGCGATGGCGCTGATGTCGCCGGCGACGACCGCCGCCGACGTCGACCGCCACCACGAGGTCTTCGCCGCGGCGGTCGCGGAGCTGGTCGGGTGAGCCCGGCGCGCCCGCGCCGCGGACAGGTCGCGCTCGACGCGACCGACAAGACGATCCTCGCCGAGCTGCAGACCGACGGCCGCATGTCGTACGCGGAGCTGGGACCGAAGGTCGGCCTGTCGGCGCCGGCCGTACGCCAGCGCGTGCAGCGGCTGGTCGAGTCGGAGGTGCTGCGCGTCGTCGGCGTGACCGACCCGCTCGCGCTCGGGCTGCCGCTGATGGCGATGCTCGGCGTGAGGGCCGACGGCGACGTGCGCGCCGTCGCCGACCGCCTCGCCGAGCTGCGCGAGGTGATCTACGTCGTGCTGACCTCCGGCGTCTACGACCTGCTCGTCGAGGTCGTCTGCCGCGAGCCGCACGAGCTGCTCGACCTGGTCGAGGACGCCGTCAAGCCGATCGACGGCGTGCGCGCGGTCGAGTCGCTCGTCTACCTCGACATCCACACGCACCGCTTCACCTGGGACGTGCCGTAGGCGGCCGCGGAGCGGGTCGGGCGAGGGCCGCGCCGCCTACGGCGCCAGCCGGTTCTCGCCCTCCCACGGCAGCGCGCCGATGCCCTGCCAGGCGGGGTCGACGAGCTTGGCGACGCGGCGCGGCGCGCCCTCGACCGCGCGCACGATCACGCCCTCGGCGCGGTCGTCGGCGAAGGCGGAGGCGCCGAACAGCGCCGCGAGCCGCTCGGGCGTGCCGACGACGCCGCGGAACAGCTGCGGCGGGCCGGGGATCCCCAGCCTGCCGAGCACCTCGTCGCGGTCGTCGACGCCGAGGAAGACCTCCTCCTGCCGGTCCCAGACGTCGAGCCCGATCAGCTCCGCGGGGAGGCGCGAGTAGGCGACGCCGTGGCGGCGGCGCAGCCACTCGCCGTAGAGCGCCCAGCGGTCGCCGAGGACGCGGCCGAGCGCGTCGGCGTGGATCGCCGCCCACGCCTTGAGCCGGCCGCGCTCGCCGGAGCGGTCGCTCGTCTCGGCGCCGCCGCGGGTGCCGACCAGCGGGATGCCCTCCTGCACCCACGCCATCACGTTCATGCCGTCGAGCTTCTCCTCGACGACGACCTCGACCTGCAGCAGCTCGTCGCGGCCGTCGACCGCCAGCACGACGTCGTCGGGGGTCGCCGCGACCGACGGGGCGAAGTGCGGGACGCGCGGGTACTTGGGCGGGGCGCTCCAGCTCATGCGTACGCTCTCAGCGCGTGCTCCAGCGTCCAGACGCGCACCTCGACGTGCGCGACGCGGGCGCCGTACGCCTCCGCCTCGGCGAGGATCGAGACGTCGCCGGCGCCGATCCCCTGCGAGGCCATCTCCGGCAGCGGCGGGCAGCCGCGCGTCCCGTGCGCGATCGCCGCCAGCAGCTCGACGTCCCAGCGCGAGCCGTTGAGCGCCCAGGGCGCCTTCCCGTCGATCGTCGCCTGCAGCACGGCGGTGAAGCGCTCGGCGGCGCTGCGGCGCGCGGCGCCCTCGCCGACCTGGGCGATGTGGTTGCCGGTCTCGACGATCGTCGCCGTCGGCAGGATCAGCGACTCGCCGTCGGCGACCCGCGCGCGCAGCTCGGCGGCGACCTCGTCGTGGCGCTGGCTCTTGCCGGGCACGCTCAGCACCTCGACCAGCACCGACGTGTCGAGGAAGGTGACGACCCGCTTCACAGCCCTGCGAGCAGGTCGTCGAGCGCGGCGAGGCGGCCGGCGCGGTCGGGCACGTGGTCGAGGCGCCGCTGCGCGACCGCGTCGCCGAGCGGCCCGGCGGCGAGCGCCTCGGCGTAGCCCGGCAGCTCGACCAGCGGGACCAGCTCGGAGACGGCGGTCTCCGGGTCGCGGCGGCAGAGCACGACGCCGTCGTGGTCGGCCGGCTCCAGCGCGCTCAGCAGCGCCGGGCTGTGCGTCGTCGCGAGCGTGCGGACCCGCCGCAGCGCGCTCTCGCGCTTGATCAGCTGGACCAGCTGCGCCGCCTGCGACGGGTGCAGGCCGTTCTCGACCTCCTCGATCACGAGCTGCGTCTCGGCCGCGCCGTCGGCGTCGTCGCCGAGCTCGGCCGCCTCCAGCAGCGCGGCGGCGAACGCGAGGAAGCGCAGCATCCCGTCGCTCATCACGCGCGCGGAGACCGGCACCGACTCGACGCCGAAGCGCTCGCGCAGCGTCAGGATCACGTCGCCGAGCTGGGAGGACTCGACGCCGACCTCGGTCACCTGCTGCTCGGGCAGCGCCCGCACCAGCTCGGCGAGCCGCTCGGAGCGGCTCGGGTCGCGCGTCAGCTCGAAGACGACCGCGGAGAGGTTGTCGGCCTGGCGGCGCAGGACCGAGTCGCGCGCCGGCACGTACTGGCGCATCAGCGCCGGGACCGGGTCGAGGATGAAGACGGCCCGCAGCGCGCCGAGCACGGCGAGCGCCGCCGCGTGGACGTCGCGCGCCCCCTTCGTCGTCGCCGGCACCTTCGTCGGCACCTGCGCGGTGAGGAGGCGGTCGGAGCGGAAGACGACCGTCGGCGGCGCGCCGCCGCGTCTGCCGTCGAAGTACCGCGCCGCGAGGTCGACGAGGCCGGGCCGCGGCGGCTCGGTCTCCAGCAGCAGACGCGCTCTGCCGCGCGCCGGCCGGTGGACGAGCCGCTCGGAGACGACCTGCACGTCGGGCTCGACCTGCACCTCCAGGTCGAGGTCGACGAGGTCCTCGCCCCACAGCACCGTGCAGCCGAGCGCGAAGCTCGTCTCGCCGTACGGCGCGCTGCCGCGCACGCCGCCGCGGACGCCGGCGCCCTCGCGGCGGCTGCCGTCGATCGCCTCGCGCAGGTCCTCGCCCTCGGCCAGGCGCGACAGCACGTGCAGCGCGTCGAGCACGTTCGACTTGCCGCCGCCGTTGCGGCCGATCAGCAGGGTGAGATCGCGCAGCGGCAGCGTCGCGTCGCGGAACGACTTGAAGCGCGTCAGGCGCAGCTGCTCGAGGTGGGGCGCGGCGGCCATCGGCCC
>JAEXXR010000298.1 GCA_023405705.1 Actinomycetes bacterium | reverse complement strand
GGTGGTCGTCGACGGCGGCGTCCGCCGCGGCGCCGACGTGATCGCGGCGCTGGCGCTCGGTGCGCGGGCGGTGATGGTCGGCCGCCCGATCGTCTTCGGGCTCGGCGCGGGCGGGGAGGCCGGCGTGCGCCAGGTGCTGGAGATCCTCGAGCGCGAGCTGCGCGGGTCGCTGGCGCTGCTCGGCTGCCCGCGCGTCGCCGACCTGGACGGCAGCTTCCTCGCGCCGCACCGGCCGCTGGGGTTGACGCGCACCGCCGCATTCGGATATTGATTATCAGAGAGAGATTGTCGTGTCTGCTCGACCGGCGCCGGAAGGCCCCTCAGGAACCGCGCCGGCCGAGCCAAATCCACACCGTGAGGTGCGATCGATGAATGACTTCACACTCCGCCGGCCCGGACGGGCGCTCGCGGCGCTCGTCGCGGTGCTGGCGCTGCTCGCCGCCGGCTGCGGCGGCTCG
Source organism: Actinomycetes bacterium (assembly GCA_023405705.1). Next base: position 7,224 of record JAEXXR010000298.1, on the reverse strand, counting down.
GGGTCGACCGGAGGCGGCTCCGACTCGGGCTCCGGAAGCTCCGGAAGCTCCGGCGGCGACAGCGAGAAGACGCTGCGCTTCGCCTACTTCGCCGGCGAGAGAACCTCGTTCGGCCAGCTGTGGACGTGGTGGATGGACGAGGTCGAGGCCCGCACCGACGGCAGAATCAGATTCGAGCGCTTCTGGGACGCGTCCCTGCTGAAGGGCCCGGAGATGGCCGACGGCCTGCGCGACGGGCGCGTCGACGTCGCCCAGATCGTGCCGCCGATGTACCCCGGCAAGTTCCCGCTGACCTCCGTCACCGAGCTGCCGTTCGTCTCCGAGAACGTCCCGGCGGGCGCGCAGGCGATCGCCCAGATCCTCGCCGAGAACAGAGACTTCCAGGCGGAGTGGCAGAAGCAGGGACTCGTCCCGCTCGCCTGGAACATCGCCTCGCCCGGCGCGCTCGGCACGAAGGACCCGATCAGAAGCGCCGCCGACCTCGACGGCAAGAAGCTGCGCGGCATCGACCGCTCCTCGAAGGTGCTCGGCGCCGCCGGCGCCAACCTCGTCAACCTCGACGTCAACGAGATCTACGGCGGGATGGAGCGCGGCCTGATCAACGGCTTCTTCGGGATCCCGTTCGCCTTCGTCGGCCCGCTCAAGTTCCCGGAGGTCGCGAAGAACTACACCGACGTCGGGATGGGCATCACGACCGCCAACGCGATCGCGATGAGCGAGCAGGGCTGGGAGTCGCTCGCGCCCGAGGTGCAGAGAATCATGCGGGAGGTCTCCGCCGAGGTGCCGGCGAAGCTGGCCGAGTACGACGGGATCGCCGAGGACGCCTCCTGCGAGGCGATCAGAGCCGAGGGCGCGACCCTCTCCAAGCTGCCGGAGGCCGAGAGCGAGAAGCTGCGCGCCGCCGGCGAGGAGCAGGTGCGCGAGGAGTGGCTCGACGAGGTCAGCGGCAGCGTCGACGGCCCGGCCGTCTACGACGAGTGGGTCGAGACGACGAGAACGGCCGAGGGCGACTTCCCCGACTACAGAATCGGCATCGAGCGCTGCATGAGCGGGGGCGGGGGCGCGTGAGGGTCCTGCGCCTCGTCAGCGATCGCGTCAGCGGCTTCTGCGGCGCGCTCGCCGCGGTCCTGCTGATGGCGATCATGGCGATGACCGTCGCCGACGTCGTCCGCCGCGCGCTGACCGACAAGTCGATCGAGGGCGTGATCGAGATCGCCCCGCTGTTCCTGCTCGGCGCGGTCGCGCTCGGCCTGGCGCAGGCCGAGACGGCCGGCACGCACGTGCGCACCTCGCTCGTGACCGACCGGCTGCCGCACCGTGCCCGCTCGGCGCTGCGCTCGGTCGGCTACGCCGTCTCGATCTACATCCTGCTGTGGATGGCCAAGCTCTCCTACGAGCGGGCCGTCGACGCCTACCGGAACAACGACACCACCGCCGGCTTCGAGTCGATCCCGACCTGGCCGGCCCGTGCGCTCGTCCCGATCGGGCTGACGCTGTGGGCGCTCGCGCTGGTCGTGCGGCTCGTGCAGGACCTGCGCGGCGTCCGCGGCCTCGCGAGCGAGGAGCCGCCCTCCGAGCAGCACACGCCGGAACAGGAGGCCTTCTGATGTCCACCGGCATGATGATCGCGATCTCGCTGCTGGTCTTCATCGGCATGCTCGGCGCGCAGATGCCGATCGCGCTGGGCCTGGCGGCGGCGGGGATAACGGGCCTGCTGCTCAACAGCGGCGTCGAGCAGACGGCCGGCACGCTCGCCTCCGCGGCGTACCAGGCGACCTCGACCTACACGCTCGTCGTCGTCCCGATGTTCATCCTGATGGGCGTCCTCGTCGCGAACGCGGGCGTCTTGAGCGACCTGTTCGGCCTCGCCGCACGGACGACGAGACGGATCCCCGGCGGCCTCGGCATCGCGACGGTCCTGTCCGCCGCCGGCTTCGCCGCCGTCACCGGCTCCAGCGCCGCCGCCGTGGCGACGCTCGGGCGGCTGTGCGTCGGCGAGATGCGCAGACACGGCTACCAGCTGCGGATGGCGGCCGGCATCGTCGCCGCCGCCGGCACGCTCGGGATCCTGATCCCGCCGAGCGTCGTGCTCGTGATCTACGGCGTGCTGACGCAGGAGTCGGTCGGGCAGCTGCTGTTCGCGGCGATCGTCCCCGGCATCCTGACCGCGATCGCGTACGTGATCACGATCGTGATCATGGTCCTGCTGCGCAGACGCAAGGGCGAGCTCATCGGCGTCGACCCGCGCCTGGCGACGCAGCCGCCGATGGCCGGCGGCTCACAGGAGGCCGCGGTCGAGACCGGCCCCGGCTCGTTCGTGGAGCCGACCCCGCCGCCGCAGAGAATCAACCGTGCGCGCGAGCTGGAGTCGGTCGCCTACATCGCCGTCGTCTTCGTCGTCGTGCTCGGCGGCATCTACTCGGGCATCTTCACCGAGACCGAGGCCGGCGCGGTCGGCGCGCTCGTCGCGCTGATCATCCTGCTGGCCCGCGCCGGGCGGACGCCGATCGGCCTCGGCAGGTCGCTGACCTCGGCGCTGAAGGAGACCTCGTCGGTCACGAGCATGATCTTCGCGCTGCTGATCGGCGGCTCGATCTTCACGCTCTTCCTCGTCACCACGCGCGTGCCGATCACGCTGACCGACTGGGTCGGCGGCCTCGACGTGCCCGGCTGGGTCGTGATCCTCTTCTTCCTGATCGTGCTGCTGATCCTCGGCGCGCTGCTGGACGGGGTCTCGATCCTGCTGCTGACGATGCCGCTGGCGTACCCGATCGTCATCGACCTCGGCTACAGCGGCCTGTGGTTCGGCATCATCGCCGTGAAGATGATCGAGGTCGGGCTGCTGACGCCGCCCTTCGGACTGAACGTCTTCCTCGTCTCCGGCGTCGTGCCAGACCTCAAGGTCGAGGAGGCGTTCCGCGGCGTCGTCCCGTTCATCATCACCGAGCTGGTGGTGGTGGCGATCCTCTGCATCTTCCCCGAACTGGTCACGTGGCTCCCCGAGCTGATGAAGGAGTGACCGTGAATTCAGACCTGGAGAGAGAATCGATGGAAGCGCACCCCGCGCCCGACGTCCTGTCCGAGCGCAAGGGCCCGGTCGCCTGGATCACGCTCAACCGGCCCGAGCGCCGCAACTCCTACGACGCGGCGATGGGCGAGCAGCTGATCGCCGCGGTGCGGGAGGCGAATGACGCCGCGGCGATCGTGATCACCGGCACCGACGGCGCCTTCTGCGCCGGCGGCTACCTGAAGGACCTCGCGACGGCGACCGAGAGCGACATCCGCGCGATGTTCGACGCCTCGTTCCGTCTCTTCGACGAGATCCGCCGCAGCCCGCGGCCGGTGATCGCGGCGGTCAACGGCGGCGCCTTCGGCGGCGGCAACGAGCTGGTCGTCGCCTGCGACTTCGCGATCGCCGTGCAGAGCGCGAGATTCGGGCAGACCGGCCCGCGCGTCGGCAGCGCGCCCGTGCTCGGCGGGACGAACCTGCTCGCGATCTCGGTCGGCGAGAAGCGGGCGAAGGAGATCTCGATGATGTGCCGCCGCTACACCGCCGCCGAGGCGCTGGAGCTGGGGTGGATCAACGAGGTCGTGCCCGACGGCGGGCTGGAGGAGGCGGTCGAGCGCTGGGCGCAGGAGCTGCTGGCGCTCAGCCCGCGCTACCTGGAGATCGCGAAGATCTCCTCCAACGTCTGGTGGAACCAGCTGCGCGACAACTACCTGTCGGGCCTGGGGATGCTCAGCCAGGCGGTCGGCTCGCCCGACCAGCTGGAGGGCGCCAACGCCTTCATGGAGAAGCGCAAGCCCGACTTCCGCGGGCTGAACGGGGCGCGCGCGTGAGGACCTACCGCGACCTGAGACCGACGCACGCCGACCGCGAGCGCTGGAACCTGCCGTGGCTGCTGCGCGAGGCGGCGCGGACCCACGGTGCGCGGACCTTCCTCGACGTGCCGGACCACGGTCGCAGCTGGACCTACGCCGAGACGCTGGCGAGCGCCGAGACGATCGCGCTGAGGCTGCTCGCCGACGGCGGCGAGCCCGGCGACCGCGTGCTGATCATGGCCCCCAACAGCGGCGAGTACGTGCTGAGCTGGTTCGGCGCGGCGCTCGCCGGGATGGCGGAGGTGCCGATCAACACCGCCTACGAGGGCTCGTTCCTCGAGCACCAGGTGCGCACGACGCGGCCGCGCGTCGTGGTCGTCGCGGCGCAGTTCGCGGAGCGGTTCGCCGGCGGCGGCGAGCCGTACGCGTCGATCGAGCGGTTCTTCGTGCTCGGCTCCGGCGCGGAGCTGGAGCGGGCGCTGAAGACGCTGCGCGACGCGGGCTGGGAGGCGCGCGGCTGGCCGGCGTTGCTCGAGGTCGCCGACGGCGCGGGCGAGGAGATCGTGCTGCCGGATGTGACGGCGCGCGACCTCGCGTGCATCCTCTTCACCTCCGGCACGACCGGCCTCTCCAAGGGCGTGATGATGCCGCACGCGCACATGGCCTTCTTCGCCGACGAGTGCGTCTCGCTCACGCGCCTGACCGACGCAGACACCTACATGTGCGTCGGCCCGCTGTTCCACGGCAACGCGCAGTTCCTCGCCTGCTACCCGGCGCTGATCGCGAAGGCGCGGTTCGTCCTGCGCGAGAAGTTCAGCGCGTCGAGATGGATCGACCACGTGCGCGACTGCGGCGCGACCGTCACCAACTTCGTCGGCGTGATGATGGACTGGGCCTGGAAGCAGCCGCCGCGGCCCGACGACGCCGACAACGAGCTGCGCTGCGTCTTCGCCGCGCCGACCGCCTCCTCGATCCTCGCCGGCTTCCGCGAGCGGTTCGGGATCGAGGCGTTCGTGGAGGTCTTCGGCCTCACCGAGACGGCGATGCCGATCCTCTCGCCCTACGGCGAGGAGCGGCCGGCCGGCGCCGCGGGGCTGCTCGCCGACGAGTACTTCGAGATCCGCCTCGTCGACCCGGTCACCGACGAGGAGGTGCCGGTCGGCGAGGTCGGCGAGCTGCTCGTGCGCGCGAAGCTGCCGTGGACGATGACCTCCGGCTACTACGGGATGCCGGAGAAGACGCTGGAGGCGATGCAGAACCTCTGGTTCCACACCGGCGACGGCATGAGACGCGACGCGGAGGGCTGGTACTACTTCGTCGACCGGCTGAAGGACGCGATCCGCCGCCGCGGCGAGAACATCAGCTCCTACGAGGTCGAGCAGGCGGTGCTCGGCCACCCGGGCGTCGGCGAGTGCGCGGCGGTCGCCGCGCCGGCCGCGAGCGAGGCCGGCGAGGACGAGGTCGCGATCTTCGTCGTCGCCGCCGAGGGCGCGGCCGGAGCGGAGCTGACCGTCGAGGCGGTGCGCGCCTGGTGCGACCAGCGGCTGCCGGCCTTCGCGCGGCCCGAGCACGTCGGGCTGCTGGAGCGGCTGCCGATGACGCCGTCGGGCAAGGTCCGCAAGATCGAGCTGCGGGCGCTCGTCGCCGAGCAGCTCGCCGCCTCCGCGGGAGCGCCGTCGTGAGCGAGCAGGCGGTCGTCCACGAGGGGCCGCGCGGGCGGATCGTCGCGGTCGACTCGGCCTACGACACGCGCGCGGAGAACCGCGGCCGCGACGTCGTCGTCAACGCCTCCTACTGCGGCGTGCTGCCGGCCCGCTTCGTCGCCGAGCACGCGCCGCGCGGCGCGATCGGCGTCGACTGCGGGATCGGGCCCGAGGGCGCCGGGATCGCCGGCCTCTGGTACCTGGAGGCGCTCGGGATCGCGGCGGCGACCGCCGCGATCGACACGGTGCGGCTCGGCGACGGCGTCGACATGCACGCCAACGCGCGCATCAGCCGCCTCAACGCCGTCGCGGAGGCGTGCGGCGTGCGCGCCGGGATGCCGGTCGCCGAGGCGGCGCGGCTGCTGCTGGAGGCCGACCCGGCGCCGGCCGCGGCGGCCGACGTGACCCGGCGCCGGATCGTCCACACCGCCGCCGGCGGCGACGTCGTCTGCACCGACTCGATCGCCTTCGGGCTGGAGCAGGACCGCGGCCGCAACGTCCTCTGCACCGCCGGCCACACCGGCCGCAGCGCCGTCCCGTACCTGCGCAGGGTCGCGCCGAAGGGGTTCGTCTGCTCCGACGGCGGCGGCGGGCGCGACGGCTCCGGGATGGCCGGGCTGTGGGTGGTCGAGGCCGACGACCTCGCCGGCGCGACCGTCGACGCGCGCACCGCGCGGATGGGCGACGGCGTCAGCACCTGGGAGGACGGCGTCATCAGCGCCCGCAACGCGCTCGCGGCGCGGGCCGGCGTCGAGGTCGGGATGACGGCGCGCGAGGCGGCCGTGCTGCTGCTGGAAGCCGTGCCGCAGGAGGGGAACTGACGATGGGCGAGACGCTGCTGGAGCGCGAGTCCGAGCATCCGCAGACGGTCGTCGAGGAGCACCCGAGCGGACGCCGGATCGTCGCGCTCGACTCGGCCCGCTGGGTCGACGGCCGCAACCGCGACCGCGACGTCGTCGTGCCGGCCTCCTACGTCGGCGTGCTGCCGGCGCGGATGATGGCCGTCCACCGGCCGCGCGGCGTGATCGGCCACGACGCCTGCGTCGGCAGGGACGGCGCCGGGATCGCCGGCCTCTGGTACCTGGAGGCGCTCGGCATCCCCGCCGCGACCGCCGACGGGATGAGCGCCGAGATGGGCAACGGCGCCGACCTGTGGGCGCACGGCGTGATCTCGCGCGTCAACTACCCGGCCGAGCGCTGCGGCGTGGCGCCGGGGATGGCGGTCGCCGACGCCGCGCGGCTGCTGCGCGACGTCGACCCCTCCGACGTCGAGGTCGGCAACAAGATCCGCCGCGAGGTGACGGAGGAGGGGCCGGAGGGCCGCCGCATCGTCGTCACCGACTCGATCGTCTGGGCGCTGCCCGAGGACGCCGGCCGCAGCGTGCTGGTGACCGCCGGCCACACCGGCCGCAGCGGCGCGAGCTTCCTGCTGGAGGCCGACCCGTGGGGGTTCATCTGCCACGACGGCGGGATGTCGAAGAACAGATCCGGCATCACCGGGCTGCGGACGACCGCCGACCACGGCCTGCCCGGCGCGACGATCGACGGGATGAGCTCCCCGATCGGCGACGCCTTCGCCGCCTGGGAGATCGGCCGCATCAGCGCCTGCAACGAGCCGGCCGCCGCGCTCGGCGTCGCGGCCGGGATGACGGTGAGAGAGGCGGCGCGCCGGCTGCTGCACGGGGAGCGGGCGTGAGCC
>JAEXXR010000255.1 GCA_023405705.1 Actinomycetes bacterium | reverse complement strand
CTCCTCAAGGACGCCGCGCGGCAGCCGCCCGCCGTTCGCCGCGGCCGCCTCGCGCAAGGATCGCGCAACCCGCTCGCGCGTCGCGTCGTCCGCCACCGCTGGCGTGTCCTCGGTCACGGACCCTGCCTCCCCCACCGACCGGCAGGCACCCACTCCGATGAGGCCGGTGGATGCAGCCGCACGATCCGCACGCCTCGAAACGCCGTTCCGAACAGCTGGCGCCCTTCCTCGATCTGGCCGTCTACTTGCGCGCGCACCAGTCCTGCGGCCGCCCCGGCCGCCGCAGGGGACGTCTTGATCTCGTCAAACGCAATCGATGGCGCTCCGGCCCGCTGCCAGATCGCGTCGATCCGCGTTCCTCCCACGACAATCTCTGCCCCGACTGGCTCCCAGCCAGCCTGCTCGCACGCGAACAGCCGGAAGTAGGCCGCAACCATCCCGACGATTCGCTGGCGTGCGCGCATCCGCTCAACCGGCGCAGCGGCAAGAGGCGCCAGCAGGCCGCTGACGGATCGCTCGATTGCGGCGTTCGCCGGCCGCGCACCGATGTCGACGAGCAAGGTGGTGATTGCTTCGTGCGTCAGCAATCCGATCGTGGTTCCATCGATCGCCTGCTGTGAACGCTGGGTCCAGTTTCGCCGGCGCGGCATCGTGGACACGGTTGGGCTGATCTTGACGACGCCGCTTCGCGCGGGCCTCAGCGGGCTGAACCGCTCGTAGTCCAGGCGCCCACAGCACCGACATCGGTTCGACGATCTGCCATTGGTCCTCCGTTCGTTTGAGGAGGCTGATCGTTGCCGAAAGCGGTCGACGCCGCGATAGCGTTGAGACTATTAGAACGAGGCGAAATCGCGTTGTATTCGGATGCAACGCTCAGGCATTACGCAGGGATCTTGCGTCCCCTGCGGCGCTGATCCAGCATGCGTCTAACGTGCTCTGGGACGCCGAGCTCCACCGGGCGGCTGGGATCGCCCCACACCTCTACCCCGTCCAAGGGGCCTCTCGTGCTGTGCAGCCGGACTGCGAACGCGACGGCCACGAAACCGTGGCTCTTGGCATATGAGTTGATGGTCGCGGCGACGGCGCGGGGAGATCTATGAAAGTCGATCCCCGCTTCGAGTTGGTTGACCTCATCACCCCCATCGAGCCACAACTCGTACGGATAGGTCGTCTTCTTTCTGACCGGCGTGAACCCGCTGACCTTGCGCACGCTCACAGCTTACCCGCGCGTGATCGCCGGGACTTGGCCTGAAAGAAACCTGACAAACATCAGGATCTCTGTTTGCGCGTTCAAAGTTGGCGCAATTTCGCTGTGATCAGATCTTGACGCGAATCACCCTGTGTATTCCGTAACGGGCATTACGGACCATCTTCGTGAGCGGAAGCAGCGCCCTCGGATGAGCTTGCCGACGCGCCCCGCCGGCTAGGCCACCAGCGTGTCGACGATGGCCGTCGCGGCCGAGGTATCGAGCCGCCAGCTGCGTTGACCGCCACTTCTCCGGCGCACAGCATGCCGAGCAGCGCTTGCAGGCGCGAGCGTTGCTCCAGTCTGATGCACTGCAATGATGCGCACCGCCCGCACCAGATACGGCGACTTCTCTCAGCGGGTCCGCCGCCACCGCCCAAGCGAGCTGCTTATCGCCTTGGCTCAGACATCGGTCGCGATGTATGAGCAGGATGCGTGGCTGAGCGATCGGATCCGCTTCCCGTGGGCCATCGCCGCGGCCGCCAAGGCAAGCATCGTCGGCGGCAACGAGCATCGAGCGAGAGGCGTTACGGAGAAGGACGTGCTGCAGATCTGCTCGGTCTATAACGAGCTGGACTCCCCGCTGGCATCCGCACCACTGGATACCAGCGAGACGGTCGGCGCATTCTTGGTCCGCACGTCCTTCGAGCAGTTCCGCTACCAGCAGTCCCACTTCGAAGAGATCAGTCGCGTTGGAGCCATGTTCGAGAACGTCGACACGCTCCCCACCGAGATCCTCGATAGCGCACTCATAGAGCGCCTGCTTGGTTGCTCGCTGGAGCGCTTCGTCGTCGCCGGCTTCATCCTCGCTGCGAGCACCCAGGCGAACGCCGGGTTCTTTGACCCCACCTGGCCTTCGCTCCGGGAAGGAGCTGGTCCGATCGAACCGCATTTCTCAGTCGACACGGTCAGACAGGTCTTCGAGGAGCAATTTCTCGGAAGCTTCGACCAAGTCCGCGCAGACTCCAAGAAGGCCGAGCAGCCCGACATCCGACTGCGCCACCACGAGTTCAATCCGCTCGTGAGCCGTCCCTTTGTGACGCTCCCCGACGGTCGTCACATCGCCCCTCAACCCCACTTCGTGTTCCAGCGCCTCTCTGCCTCCGCGCTCTATTTCGCCGCAGTAGACGCACTCGACAAAGCTCAGGTCAATGCGTTCACACGGGACATTGGCGTGGTCAGCCAAGAGTATGTCGGTCGGCAACTGCAGCTCATCCCGAACGGATCTGTCCTTCCCGAGATCGTGTACGACGGCGATCAACGCTCGATCGACTGGTTCGTCATTTTCGACGAGCTCGTCGTCCTGATCGAGGTGAAGTCGACTCGGATGAGTCACCTCGCGCGGATGGGCGGAAACAAGCTCGAGGCGGACGTCCAACGCTGCATCGGCAAGGCATACGGACAGGTAGCTCGAACTAACGGCCTGCTCAACGACGGGCATCCTTCCTTCGCGGCGATCCCGACTGACCGTCCCCGGATCGCGATCGTGGCGACGCTCGAGCCGTATTGGGGCGCAAACAGTCAGTTCCTCGGGGAGTTCCTTCCCGAACCTCCGATCGCGACGACCGTCGCATCGCTGCGAGCCCTGGAGCGTCTCGTCGATGTGCTCCGTGCTGTCGGGGACCCTAGTCCACTTCTCGAGGTCCTGGCTGACCCCGACCGCCGCACATGGAATATTGAGATCGCATTACCTGACGTCAGAACGTCGAAGAACCCGCTGCTCGCGGCCGCGTGGGACCGCCTCCCGTGGCCGAGCAGCAGATCGCCGACATCCTGAGCCGCAATGGCGCAAGTCACGTTCGCGCGAGCTGACGTTGGCGCTAGTACCGGACTGGGCGCATCTCGACCGCTGCGAGGGTCGGGTGCCGTGCGAGCGCCGCCTTGGCCGCGCATGCAGTTGCAGTCCGGATCCAGCCAGACTTCAGGCGTAGGACTCGCAGGCGTGCCCGTCCCCGTCAGCGTCGTGCTCTGGGTCCGAGCCAGGCGTGACCCAGAAGTCGTGGCCGATCTCGGAGCAGTTCATGCCCGCGTACGGGTTGCCGCCGCCGCTGCTCGGGGGTGCCGGCGTCTCTTGCCGGCGGCGTTCTGCCTCGCGCCGGCGACGTTCGGCTTCGCGCCGGCGCTCAGCGGCTCGACGGCGGGCTTCCGCGCGGCGGCGCTCGGCAGCCCGCAGCCGATCGCAGCGGCCGGTGATGTTCCAGGAGACGCGTCGCGTGACGCGCGCGCCGTATGGGTCAACGATGGCGATCTCCGCGCGGTATGGGCCGCGGGTCGTGCAGCTGAGCGCGAGCCGGAGCGTGTTGCGCGCCTCGAAGTTGCCGGTGAACGTCCAGCGCTTCACGACGCGTCCCGTCTGTCGAACGACGGCGGTGACCTTCGCGCGCGGTGAGGAGCGAACGATCACATGCGCGCTTCCCGGTCGCTTGCTCGACTTGCTCAGGCGCAACTTGGCGCTGGCTCTCGCGGCCGCGCGGTCGATCGGCCGCGGGATCACGCGCGCGGTCCGGGTCTCGCTGACGGTGTTGGACCGGTACGGCCCCGGGCGGGTGATGGTCCACCAGAACTTGCGGTAGCCGACATGCGGCAGAACCGCTCGATAGTTCGGCCCCGGGCGCGAGACGCGAGCGTCACCGCCGTCGACGACGCCGGACCAGTGCGCCTCGGCTCCGGCGGCGGGATCGCTGAGGTACACCGTGATCGTGTCGTTCTCGTCGTTGGCGCCGCGCTTCCAGACCAGCACGAGCCGGTCGCGGTGCTCTTCGCCGCTGGCACTGACGAGCACGGGCACGAGGGCCGGGTCCGGCAGGATCGTGAACATGGCGGTCGCCAGCTTCTGCGGCACGCTGTCCTCGTCGGAGGTGAGGTAGGAGCAGACCCGGTAGGTCCCGGCCGCCGCCGGGCCGAAGCTCGCCGAGGTCGCAATGTCGCCGGCGGCCTGTGGAACCGAGGAGACGGCTTTGACGCCGGCCGAGCCCGAGTGCTCCCAGGCGGTCCGCTTACACGCCGTGCTACTCGGCCCCACGAACGTGAGCAGCGACGTGGCCCAAACGGCCTGCCCGGTCAGTCTGATCGGCACGCGCTCGCCCTGATGCACGGTCGCTGGCACGTCGATGCCGAGCTTCCAGGCCGACGGCGTCGGACGTCTCGACGGCGGAGCGTCTGGATCGTGGACCTCAACGCTCGCGCCCGCCGCCGCGTGGGGCGTGTCCGACGAGGACTCGGTGACGTAGGCGCAGATGCGACGGGTACCGCCCTGCGTCGGCGTGAACGAGTAGGTCCGTGAGACCGGCCCGGCGGCGATAGCGTCTCCGCCGCCGGACCAGGGGCCGCCGCCGGAGAGCTCGTAGGCGATCGACAGGTCCCACGCTCTCGCGGGGCACTCGCTCGCGCCGGGCGTCGCGAAGACGTACAGGCGGCGGGCCTGCTCGGTGTCGCCGCTGACGGCGATACTCACGGGCTGGCCTCGCGTGCCCGTGGATGGCGCGGTGACCGTCAGCGTCGCGGTTGGTTCGCGGACGGTGGTGGTTCGGGAGCCGGTGGCGTTGGGGGTGTCGCTCGGGGATTCGGAGACGTAGGCGCAGACTTGGACGGTGCCGCTGTCGCGGGGCGTGTAGCTGTAAGTGCGCTGGAAGGCGCCGGCGGCGACAGGATCACCGCCGCCGGACCAGGGGCCGCCGCCGGAGAGCTCGTAGGCGACCGACATGTCCCACACTCTCGCCGGGCAGCCCGACGACGACTGCGTCGCGAACACGTAGAGCCGGCGGGCGACCTCGGTCGAGCCCGTCACCGTGTAGGTCACCGCCTCCTCTTCAGTCGCGTCACTGGACTCCGCGACCGCCACCTCCGCGACCGGTTCACGAGGCATGAGCAACCCTGTGCCTGATGCCTGTGGTGGAAGGGTCGGCGTCGCGGCCAGGTACGCGCAGACGCGGTAGGCGGTCGCGTCGCTGGGCTTGTAGGTGTAGCTGCGGGAGAAAGCGCCGGCGGCGACAGCGTCTCCGCCGCCGGACCAGGGGCCGCCGCCGGAGAGCTCGTAGGCGATCGACAGCCCGGACGCCGTTGATGGGCAGGCGCTCGAGCCGGCTATCGCGAACACGTACAGCCGCGCGCTCACGTCAGCTGTGCCGGACGCCGTCACGGTCACCGCGATGTCCTCGGTCGGGTCAGGCGAGAATGCGACGCTGAGCGTCGCCGACTGCGCGACCGCCGGCGTCGCCGCCACGAAGAGCAACGCCAAAACGGCCAGAAGAAGCCAGCGCAGGCGGGTCATGCGGGCTTGTGGAAGTTGCCGCTGCACGTCTTGAAAGCGCCGCGGCGTGCCGCTTTCGCGCGGTCGCTCGCGCGCTGGAACGCGTCGAGCTGCTGAAACGGTCTTCTGTTGTAGACGTAGACGGCGGCCCAGCCGGCTTGGAGCTGCGCCAGCTGCAGCATCGGTCTCCCCTTCGGCGTCACGTACGCGAGCAGGCGCCCGTAGCGGTCCTCGGTGTCCTGGGTCGGGTCGGTTCGCAGCGTCACCGGCCGGCCTCTTCCGACGGCGCTGTCGAAAAGACCGTCGCGGTCGCGATCGCGCGGTCGCGTGAACGCGAGCCGGTACATGTTCGAGGTCGCTTGTTTGCCGCCGCACTCCACCGCCGTTCGCGGACGGCGCGTCTCGGGCGTGTCGATTCCGATGAGCCGCACCGTGACGTTGCTGCGTCTCGGCGCCGTCACCGCGACCTTGAGGGTGTCGCCGTCGACGACGGCGGTGATGCGGCCGTTGAGCGTCTGGGCTTGCGGCTCAGGGTTGGGTTGCTGCTCAGGCGCGGGTTCGGGCGCCGGCTGCGGGGCCGGGACGGGTGGTGCGGGTTCCGGTTCGGCGGGCGGAGGTGTCGTTCCGAAGTAGCAGGGGCACGGCAGCGACGTGCACGCGCGCCCGTCGCCCTCCCCCACGCCGTCGAGATGGTGCGGGTCGGATTCCGGCCCGCCCTCAGCCAGGAAGAACAGCTGCGCGGCCTGCTGATTGGGAAAGTCCGAGCAGTTACGGTCGACGAACTGGGCGTCCGCGGCACCAGCCAGCAGACTCAGGCCGATCAGGACCGCAGCCGCAGCTGCAAAGGCCCTCCATGAGCGACACCTTCTTGCCATCCCCTGCTCCCCGGTCCGATCGCCTGCGCGACGCGAAGTTTGCCATACGCCGATGTTTCAGAGCATCGCTGCCGCGAGAGCCCGGTCCAGCTCTCCCTGGGCCCGGCAAGCCGCGCGGGCGCTCTATCGACGCTCGGGCGTCGTCGCCAGCCTGAGCGGCGAGACGTCCCTGCGCTCACCCGCTCTTGCTCGACGCGACGCGAGCATCGGCGTGGCCGGAAGCGGCGGCCGGCAGACCATCTAGGATCCGCGACGGTCGCCGTCGAAGACCACGCTCAGATGGGCGCCGCCGAGACCTCCGAACCCCCGCTGCCCGCCGAGGACCTGCCGCTGGAGATCGGCGAGGTGCTCGCGACAGGCGTGGATCCACGCGCGGCCCGGCGCGAGCTTGCCTCCCTCCTGCTCCAGCGCGCAGCCAGCCCAGAGCCACCACGGGCGCCGAAGCTGCCCGGCGAGGTCGCCGAAGCGTTCCTGCGCGGCTTCGCGACCGGCGGCGAGACGCAGGCCGCCTACGCGCGCGACCTGGCCCTGTGGTTCGTGTGGCTCGACGGCCACGGCTACCTGCCCTTCGACGTCACCCGCGTCGTCGTCGACACCTTCGTCGCGCAGCCGCTGCCAGGCGGCGCCGCGCCCGCGCCGTCGACGACCGCGCGCCGGCTCGCCGCGCTGTCGGGCTTCTACGCCTATGCCGTCGACGAGGACTTGATCGAGAAGAACCCTGTCGTGCGCGTGAAGCGACCACGCGTCCCGGACAGATCCTCAACGCTTGGAATCAGCAAGGCCCGCGCCCGCCGCTTGATCCAAGCGGCCCGCCACGAAGGCCCGCGCGAGCTGCTGCTCGTGCTGTTGCTCCTGCACCTCGGACTGCGCGTCAGCGAAGCCGTCGGCGCCGACCTCGAGGACCTTGGCGAGGAGCAGGGCTACGCCGTCCTGCGGATCCGCGGCAAGGGCGAGCAGCTCAAACAGACGCCGGTGCCGCTCAACGCCGCACTGCAGGCCGCAATCGACGCCGTCCGCGTCGGCGGCCGCCAACAGGGACCGCTGCTGCACACCCAAACCGGCCGCCGCCTGACCCGCCAGCAGGCCGGCAAGATCATCAGACGCTTGGGCCAGCAGATCGGCCTCGCCGACCTGCATCCCCACGCGCTGCGGCACAGCTTCGTCACGCTCGCGCTCAACGAAGGCGCCTCGCTGCGCGACGTCCAAGACGCCGCCCGCCACGCCGACCCCCGCACCACCCGCCGCTACGACCGCGACCGCAACAACCTCGCCCGCCACCCCACCCACCGGCTCCTCGGCGCGCTCGAACTGTGACGCGGCCGGCAGGCGGCGCTCCTCGCGGAGCGCTCGTCCCGTCGGTGGCCCTGCCGGGCTCGCTCCCATCTCCTGACCGGGGCGGCGAGCGGCAGCGAGCGGCCCATCGCGCGGTGCGGGGCGCCGATTGAATGGACCTGTTGGCAGAGCGTCAAAGAGCGACGCGGCTTTCACGGTGCGACTGGCGCGCCTGCACTACTGCAAGGTGGCGCACTGCCGTCATCCGCAAAACGTTTTTCGGGGAATTTGCGCGTTTGCGTACGACATTGCCGTCCGGTCGGCCGTCCACGATCCCTTCCACCGACGTTGCAACTCGTCTCCAACATTGAGGACGGACGGTGATGAGCATCACTTCTCTGCCGGACCCGGGGTTCGTTTTCTGGCCAGTCGGCTGCGGCGACTCGACGACGATCGCGCTCGACGCCGAGACGGTCGTGCAGGTCGACCTTCACCACCTCGAGTGCGCCGAGGGAGAGGAGGACGCGCGCACGCCGGTGATCGACGAGCTGGTCGAGCTGCTGCCCAAGCGTGACGGCAGACCGTACCTGGCCGCCTTCGGCATCACGCACCTGGATGAGGACCACATCAAGGGCTTCGCCGAGCTGAGAGAGAAGGTGACGATCGGCGACCTCTGGTTCACGCCGCGGATCCTCTGGGAGCAGCTGGCCGACCCCGAGGCCGTCCTTTGCGAGGACGCGAAGGTGCTCGTGGAAGAGGCCGAGCGGCGGATCAACCTGATGAAGGCCCAGGGCCAAGTCGGCTCCGGCGACCGGATCCGGATCATCGGCTACCACGACGTGCTCGTCGCACACAGAGAGATCTACAAGGACCTCCCCGAGGGATCGATCACCGCACCGGGCAGCAGCTTCGACCACGTCGACGGCGTCGACAAGGCCAGCGTGTTTTCCGCCTTCGTTCACGCGCCGTTCAAGGACGACGCCGAGGGCGCCCGCAACGACACCTCCTTCGCACTGCAGATCACGCTCGACGACGGCCTCGGAAGAGGCCAGGCGCTGCTGCTGGGTGACCTGAGCTACCCGCAGCTCAGCCGGATCTTCGAGATCTCCGACGCTGAGACGGTCGCGTGGGACGTCTTCCTTTCCCCGCATCACTGCTCCAAGAGCGCGATGTACTGGGACGACGAGTCCCAGACCGACGCCGAGCCGCGCACTGAGCTGCTTGAGGCGATCGAGGCCGCCGGCGCCGAGGGCGGCTACATCATCGCCAGCTCGGGACCGATCCCGGATACCGACGTCAGAAGAGCCAACCCGCCGCACGCCAAGGCCGCCGCCCGCTACCGCGAGCGTGTCGAGGACGGTCACTTCCTCTGCACCGGCGAGTACCCCAACGAGGAGGCGCCGGAGCCGATCGTCTTCGCGCTCGTCGATGGGGCGCTGGAGCTGCAGGCAGCCGAGGGCGAGACTGCCGCTCGCGCGACGATCAGCGTCGGGGCTGCGGTCGATCAGGCCCGTGGGAGCGAGGCGTCGACGACGACGGTCGGGTTCGGCCGCGCGTGAGGCTCAGCGCGGGGCAGCGGCAGGCGGTGCGCGAGGTGCAGGCGGTCGTCGCGGCCTCGGCCGGCAGCCTCGAGCTCGTCCGGGTCGTGGAGCCAGGAGAGGACGACGCCCGGCTGATGCTGGACGTCTCGTTCGCCTGTGCTTTTGAGCGTCGCGAGGGCGGGCTGAGACTGCGGGCCCACGAGCGGCTGCGGATCTACGTGCCCTCCACGTTCCCGTTCACCGTGCCCTCCGTCTATGTCAGCCATACGCGTTGGGCCGGCGCGCCGCACGTGCAGTGGGGCAACTACCTCTGCCTGTACCAGTCGCCGATGGTCGAATGGAATCCCAGCGACGGGATGTACGGCTACCTGCAGCGGCTGGAGCTGTGGCTGCAGCGCGCGGCGGTCGGGGAGCTGGACCCGGACGGCGGACCGCTGCACCCGCCCGCGATCTACGGGATCGCCGACGACGCGCCGCTGGTGATTCCGCGGCGCGACACGCCGCCGGTCCAGGACTCGCCGTGGATGGGCTGGGCGATCGCCGACCCGGTCTCTGAGCGGCGCGTGGACCTGATCGACTGGGTCCCCGCCCGCGACGCCGACGGCAGCATGAACAGCCGCCCCGACGACGCGGTCGCCGCGTTCCTGCTGCCCGGCGCGTGGAACTGGGAATACCCTGATCGCACCGTCGCGCTCTTCGTCGCGCTGGTGAAGGCAGGCATCGGTTTTCGCGATCTGCTGATCCACCTGCAGCGCGGCGCGCTCGCGGTCAAGCAGGGCGCGCCGATGCTCGTGGTCGTCGGAACGGCGATGCGCGGCACCGCCGGCGGGCAGCGGCGCCAGCATCTGGCCGTGTGGCGGATCCCGGCCGAGGCCGCCGCCGATCTGCGACTGGCGCTGGCGAAGTACCTCGACGACGAGGAGGGCCAGCAGATCGGACGTGAGGCCGAAGATCGGACCTTCACGTGGCTGGAGTCGGCGAGCATCGGCTGGTGCCCGGTGCGCGAGGAGCGGCCTGAGATCGTGATCCGTCGTGACACGGGCTCGCCGCTGGAGGCGTTTGCTGGGAAATCGGTCGCGATCTGGGGCTGTGGCGCGCTCGGCGCGCCGGTCGCGCAGTGGATCGCGCGCGCGGGCGCGCGCGAAATGACGCTGATCGACACCGGCAGCGTGACCCCTGGGATCCTCGTGCGCCAGCCGTTCACCGACGCCGACATCGGTCGCGGCAAAGCCGAGGTGCTGGCCGAGCAGCTGGCCGCGATCCGTCCCGATCTGGTCGTTCGGCCGCTGGTGCGCGACCTC
Organism: Actinomycetes bacterium; assembly: GCA_023405705.1. The sequence goes on along the minus strand of JAEXXR010000255.1, from coordinate 271 downwards.
GTCCGCCGCCTCGACGTCGAGGCGGACTGGAGCGACGGCGCCGACATCGTGATCGACTGCAGCGCCAACCAGGCGGTGCGGATCAAGCTCGAGTCGGTCCGGCGCGAGAACCCCACGCCGGCGACGGTCGCGTGCATGCTCGTCGGCCATCAGGCGCAGAACGCGATCACGGTCCTCGCCCGCCCCGGACACAGCGGCGGCCCCGCCGACGTGCTGCGCGCGACCAAGCTCGCCTGCCTGCGCCGCAACGATCTCAGAGACTACGCGCAGG
>JAEXXR010000239.1 GCA_023405705.1 Actinomycetes bacterium | reverse complement strand
GCTGCGCGTCGTCTCCAGCGTCACGCTCGCCTCGGCCGCCGTGCCGTCCCACGACCGCACCGACCGCAGCCCTCTGTCGGGGCCCTGGCCGTCGAAGAGGCAGAGCTCGCCGGTTCTGGCGCAGGTGACCGGTCGCAGCGAGCCGCTGCCGACGTCCTCCGGGTTGGCCGGCGGGGTCGGCCGGCCTCTCTCGGCGCTCCAGGTCGTGCCGTCGAAGAAGCGCCACTTCCCGTTGTCGTTGCCGGCGACGCACTTGCCGCCCGGGGTGCACGCCGCCTGGCTGAGGGAGACGAACGGCGTCGTCGCCGGGGCGCCCCACGCGATGCCGTCCCATCTCATGATCCGGCCCCAGTCGTTGAACGCCGCGACGCAGTCGTCTCTGCTCAGGCACTGCACCGAGCTCATCAGCATGCGGCCGTCGGTCACCAGCGGCTCGCCCCAGGCGCTGCCGTCCCAGCTCCACAGCGCCGCTCTTCTCGGTCTGTCGGCGTCGGTGCCGGTCGACCCGGCGAGGACGCAGAAGCTGGTCGACCCGCACGACAGCTTCAGGCCGTACGGCGTGTAGGCCCCTCTCGGGAGCTCGAGCTCGGGTCTCGCGCTCCAGGTTCCGTTGCTCATCACGTACGTCCTGCCGCCGGCGTCGACCATCAGGCAGTCGGTCGCGGTCGCGCACGACAGCGCCTCGGCGTTCGCGTCGATGCCGGTCGAGGTGGAGACCTGGAGGCGCGCGCTCCAGTCGCTGCCGTCCCACGTCACGACGCCGCCGCCGCCGTCGGAGGCGGCGCAGAACGCGTCGGTCGGGCAGGAGACGGCGCGCAGCGGTCTCGGGACGACGACCAGGACCGAGACGGTGCCGGTCGCTCTGAGACCGTCGGCGTCGGTGACCTCGACGTCGAAGCTGCGTCTGCCGCCGCCGGTCAGTCTGCCGCTGACCGCCCCGTCGCCGCCGACGACCAGGCCGTCCGGCGTCGCGCTGGTCACGTCCCAGCTGTACGGCGCTCTGCCGCCGCGGGCTCTCAGCTCGGCGCTGTAGTCGGCGTTCGAGATCGCCTTCGGCAGCTCCGTGCTCAGCACCTCGAGGGCGCTCGGCACGACCGTCAGCGTCAGCTCGCGGCCGGCCGTCTGGGCGTGCGCGTCGGTCGCGGTGACCGTGAAGGTCGCCGCACCCGGGGTCGTCGCGGTGCCGGAGAGCGTCCCGTCGGCCGCGAGCGACAGCCCGTCGGGCAGCGCGCCCGCGGTCACCGCCCACGTGATCGGGGCCGCGCCGCCGGTCGCGGTCAGCGTCCCGCCGTAGGGCTCGCCGACCATCGGCGAGACGAGCTGCGGCTGCGGGCCGACCGACAGCGCCGGGTAGCTGCTGACGATGCTCAGCGGCTGGCTGGCGGTCGTGCCGACGGCATCGGTCGCGGTGACCGTGAAAGTCGCCGTCCCGGCGCTCGTCGCGCTGCCGGAGATCGTGCCGTCGGCGGCGAGCGCGAGGCCGTCGGGCAGCGCGCCCGCGGTCACCGCCCAGCTCAGCGGCGCGACGCCGCCGCTCGCCAGCACCGTCGCGCCGTACGGCGCGCCGACGGTCGCGCCCGGGAGCGCGGAGGTCGTGATCGACAGCGCCTCGGAGGTGACGTCGATCGTGTAGGCGCGGGTCGCCTGCTGGCCGTCGCGGCCGCTCATCGCGACCGTGAAGCTGCTCTGGCCGGGCAGCGTCGGCGTGCCGGAGAGGACGTTGCCGTCGAGTCTCAGGCCCTCCGGCAGCGCGCCGGCCGCGATCGACCAGGCGTACGGGGCGATCGAGCCGCTGCCGCTCAGCTCGGCGCGGTAGCCGACGCGGACTCTGCCGGCCGGCAGCGCGGCAGGCGCGATCGCCGGCGCCGCGGCGGCGACCTGGATCCGCAGCTCGCGGCTCGCGGTCTTCGCCTTGGCGTCCTTCAGCGTGGCGGTGAAGACGCCGGTGCCCGGCGTCGTCGGCGTGCCGGAGACGACGCCGCTGGAGGCGTTGAGCGTGAGGCCGGCGGGCAGCGCGCCCTTCGTCACCGACCACGTGTACGGCTTCGTGCCGTCGCTGCCGGCGAGCGTCGCTCTGTAGGCGCTGCCGACGGTCGCGTCGGCCAGTCTGTCGCTCGTCACCTGCGGCGGCTCGGGCGGCTTGGGGCCGCTCGCCTGCGTGATCGTCCAGTCCTTCTGGATCAGGTCGGGCTTGTCGCGGTCGAAGGTGAATCTCCAGACCTTGAACTTGATGCCGGCGCCGGCGCGGAAGCCGCCCGACAGCCGCCACCACGGGTCCTTCGCGGTGGTGACGTCGAATCTGAGGTAGCCGTCGGCGGTCAGGTACGGGCCGCCGACCTCGTAGACGTCGAACAGCAGCCGCGGGCCGATGCCGCCGATCAATCTCGCGTTCAGCTCCGGTCTGGGCGCCGTGAACGAGAATCTGTTGTCGAGGCGCTTGTGCGGGATCAGCTTGTCGCCGTCCCACTCCAGGCCGACTCTGGCGTCGAGCGCCTGGCGCGCCTGGACCGTCACGGAGCCTTCGACCGAGCCCTCGGCGAAGACGCGGAAGTTGAGCTTCGGCGTGATCACGACCGGCACGGGGCCGACGCTGAACGTGATCGGGCTGTAGGTGATGTCGTCCTTGAGCAGGTCGACGTCGAGCTCGCACTTCGCCTTGCCCGCGACGCGCAGCGACAGCTCGCTGCTCTGTCTGACCTGCGCGACCGCGATCGCTCTGATCGTCAGCGGATGCCAGAAGCCGCCCCAGGAGATGCCGATCTCCGAGCCGGCCTGCAGGCCCATCGTGCCCTTGATGTTGGCGGCGACGCCGCCGGAGCATCTGTAGGGGCGCTCGACGGCGCCCTCCTGGATCGCGGCTCGCGCCTGCGGGCCGGAGCCGGGCGCGAGGGCGGGGCCGGAGGCGCGCGCCAGCACGCCTCTGCCGAGCGTCATCTGCGGTCTCACGGTGATGCGCGCCTGCGGGCCGATCGCCGACAGCGGCGCCTGCACGCCGGTGACCGTCGCCGTCTCGCCGGAGCGCTGCACGCCGGTGACCGTCAGCAGCGCGCCCTGCGGCGTCGCCTTCGACGGACCGGCGGCGAGCGTCGCGCCGACGGCGAGCGCGCCGCGCGGGTCGGCGAGCACGAGCGTGTGGACGCCGCCGGAGACCGTCGCGGAGCGGATCGCGCCCTTCTGCACGACCCGGGTCGCGTTCGAGACGCGCTGGACGTAGGGGACGCGCACCGTGCCGCGGCCGCCTCTGCGGATCCGCACGACCGTGCTCGCGTACTTCGGGAAGACCGTCTCTCTCGCCAGCACGATCCGCTGGCCGCTGACCGTCCAGCGGCCGGGCACCTTCGGCTCGAAGGTGCGCGATCTGGCGATCCGCCAGCGTCTGCCGTGCGGGCCTCTGACGACGACGATCGCGCGCCTGCCCTTCGGCACGCCGCTGATCGTCACGCGCAGGCGCGCCTGCCGCCGCCTGGCGGCGGAGGCGCCCGCCGGGCCGGAGGCCGCGGCCGCCGCGGGTGCGCCGAAGGTCAGCCG
>JAEXXR010000228.1 GCA_023405705.1 Actinomycetes bacterium | reverse complement strand
GGCCGGCGGCGCGGTCGCGACGCCGGCAGCGCGACCGGTCCCCGCCTACGCCGGCCTCGCCACGCGCGCGGTCGCGTTCGCGATCGACGCGGCGGCGATCAACGCGGTCGCGCTCGCGGTCGGCGGGGTGTTCGCGCTCTGCACGTCGCTGCTGCACCTGTCGAGCACGGTCGAGCAGATCGTCGCGCTGGCCGGCGCCGGCGTCTGGCTGGCGTGGGCGGTCGGCTGGTTCGTCGTCTTCTGGTCGACGACCGGGCAGACGCCGGGTGACCGCGTCATGCGGATCCACGTGCGCGACGCGCGCGACGCGACGCGCTCGATCGGGCAGCCGCGCGCGCTGCTGCGGCTGATCGCGCTCCTGCTCGGCGCGATCCCGCTGTTCGCCGGCTACGTGCCGATGCTGCTCAACGACCGCCGCCGCGCCTTCCACGACCTCGTCGCGCACACGGTCGTGGTGCACGACGGCGCGGAGGCGGCGCAGCAGCAGCAGGCCTTCGCGCCGCCGCTCGCGCCGGGGTAGGTGGTGTGGCGGCACGCCGCCGCGGTGGTGCGCGCATCCTTGCCGCCGCCGCGCCCCGGCGCGAGGCTGGGGACGACCGCAGGTGAACCAGCCCCGCCGGTCGCGGGGCGCCGACAGGAGCGTGCGCGATGGTGTTCGCGGCTGACTACCCGTTCCTCGACATCGTCTGGACGATGATCATCTTCTTCGCGTGGGTGGTCTGGATCTGGATGATGGTCGTGATCATCGGAGACGTGATCCGCCGCCGTGACATCGGCGGGTGGGCGAAGGCGGCGTGGTGCGTCTTCATGATCGTCCTGCCGTTCATAGGCGTGCTGACGTATCTGATCGTCCAGCACGACGGGCTCGCGCAGCGCAACGCCGAGCAGGCCGAGCAGGTGCAGCGCCAGTTCGACGACCACGTGCGCGCGGTCGTGCGCGACGGCGGCGGCGACGGCAACGGCGCGGCGGGCGGACCGGCCGCCGAGATCGAGGCGGCCGAGCGGCTGCTGGCGAGAGGGACGATCTCCCAGGCCGAGTTCGACGGCCTGAAGGCGAGAGCGCTCGCCCGCGCCTGACCGATGGCGCACGACGCGCACGAGGCGGCCACGCCGGCGGCGGCCGCGAGACGCCCGGCGTGGCTCCCGGTCGCGGTGCTGGCAGCGGCGCAGTTCGTGATGGTGCTCGACAGCAGCGTCATGAACGTGTCGATCTCGCAGATCGTCGCCGACCTCGACACGACGATCCAGGGGGTCCAGCTCGCGATCACGATGTACACGCTCGTGATGGCGGCGTTCATGCTCGCGGGCGCGAAGCTCGGCGACCTGCTCGGCCGCGAGCGGACCTTCGCGATCGGCCTCGCCGTCTACGGGATCGGCTCGCTGACGACGGCGGTCAGCCCCAGCCTCGGCGTGCTCCTGTTCGGCTGGTCGCTGATCGAGGGGCTCGGCGCGGCGCTCGTGATCCCGGCGATCGTCTCGCTCGTCGCCGCGCTCTACGAGGGCAGAGCGCGCGCGGTCGCCTTCGGCGTGATCGGCGGCGTCGCGGGCGCCGCGATCGCCGCCGGGCCGCTGATCGGCGGCTGGGTGACGACCGAGCTGAGCTGGCGCTACGTCTTCGCCGGCGAGACCGTCGTCGTGATCGCGATCCTGCTGATGCGCAGCGCGCTGCGGACCGGCGTGGCGCCGTCGGGGAAGGGCCAGGGGTTCGACGTCGTCGGCGTCGCGCTGTCGGCGCTCGGGCTCGGGCTCGCGGTCTTCGGCGTGCTGAAGAGCAGCGAGTGGGGGTGGGTCGTGCCGCGCGGGGCGCTGGAGATCGGCGGGCGCGAGATCACGCCGCTCGGCTTCTCGGCGGTGCCGTTCGTCGTGCTCGCCGGGGTCGGGGTGCTGGCCGGCTTCGCGATGTGGGAGGAGCGGCGCGAGCAGCAAGGGAGGGCGACGCTGCTGAACCGCCGGCTGCTGCGGATCCCGGCGCTGCGGGCCGGCCTGGCGACGCTGCTCTCGCAGCAGCTGATCCTGCTCGGGACCTTCTTCGTGCTGCCGGTCTACCTGCAGGTCGTGCTCGGCCTCGACGCCTTCGAGACCGGCAAGCGGCTGTTCCCGATGTCGGTGACGATGTTCGCCGCGGCGCTGCTGGGGCCGCGGCTGGCGGCCGGCTTCGCCCCGAAGCGGGTCGCGCAGGCGGGGCTGATCGCGCTGGCGGCCGCGTCCTGCCTGCTGCTGGGGACGATCGACGTCGAGCTCGACTCGACCGACTTCGCGCTCGCGCTGGCGCTGTTCGGCGTCGGCGCCGGCTTGCTGATCTCCCAGCTCGGCAACGTGATCATGTCGGCGGCGCCTCCGGAGGAGACGAACGAGGCCGGCGGCCTGCAGGGCACGGCGCAGAACCTCGGCGCCTCGCTCGGCACGGCGCTGATCGGCTCGATCCTGATCGCCGCGCTGACGACCGGCTTCACGACCGCGGTCGAGAGCAACCCGGCGATCCCGGACGCGGTCCGCGTCGAGGTCGCCGCGGCGGCCGAGCGCGGGATCCCGGTCGCGCCGGTCGACGAGCTGGAGCAGGCCGCGATCGACCAGGGCGTCCCGCCCGCGACCGCCGCCGACCTCGCCGACCACTACGGCGACGCCCAGCTGGACGCGCTGCGCCTCGCGATCGGCGCCGTCGCGCTCGCCGCCGTGCTGTCGCTC
>JAEXXR010000219.1 GCA_023405705.1 Actinomycetes bacterium | reverse complement strand
GAGCGACAGCTTCACCGGCACCGCGCGGCGGAACGGGCCGCCGAGCAGGACGGCGACCGGCAGCCCGGTCGCGCGGCCGAGCGCGTCCCACAGCGCCATCTCGACGCCGGCCTTCGTGAACGGGTTGCCGGCGAGCGCGCGGTCCATCCGCGCGCCGAGCGCCGCGACCGGCGCCAGCGGCTGGCCGACGAGCGCCTCGCGCAGCAGCGTGCGCACGAAGTGGGCGGCGGTGACGCCGTCCTCCCCGCTCCACAGCGGCGTCGCGGAGACCTCGCCGTAGCCGACCGTGCCGTCGTCGCAGGTGACGCGCACGAGCGCGAACGGCGAGCTGGCGTGGACGCCTCTGGCGCCGTGCACGACGAGGTCGGGGTCGACGCGCGGCGTCACCGTCGTCGCCTCGACCGCGGCGACCGACGGGATCTGCTGCTCCTGCACACGGCTCATGCGACCTGCTCCTCCACTCTCAACAGCGCCCGCGCGTTGCCGCTCAGCAGCGCCGCGCGCACCTGCTCGTCGATCTCCAGCTGCCGGATCTCCCGGATCCGCTCCGCCGCGAACTGCTGGCGGACGCTCGCGCCGAGGCCCGCGTCAGTGCCGAACAGCAGCCGCTCCGAGGGGCAGCGCGCGATCACCGCGCGGATCCCGACGTTCGGCGTGCCGCACAGGCAGATCCACAGGTTCGGCGTCCCGTTCACCGCCGCGATCGCCTCGCGCCAGTGGTCCTGCAGACCGCCGTGCCCGAGCACCATGGGCACGTCCGGATGGCGGCGCGCGAGCGCGGCGATCTGCAAGGGGGTCGAATACGGCGGCGTCCCGTCGTGGAAGAGGATCGGCGCGCGGTGCGCGCCCGCGACCTCGGCGATCGGGTCCATGCACGGCTCGTGCGGGCAGAACGCCTGGATCCACGGATGGAACTTCATCCCGCGCATCCCCAGCTCGGTCAGGCAGCGCTCCGTCTCGGCCGCGGCGTTCGGCAGCCGCGGGTCGACGGTGCCGAACGCGACCAGCCGGTCCGGCGCGTCGGCGACCCAAGCGGCGACGCGGTCGTTCTCGGCCGGCGACGGATGCCACAGCCCGTCGAGCGTGAAGATCACGCTCACGTCGATCCCCAGCTCGTCCATCACCGCGACGTAGTCGGCGGCCGAGTACGGCTGCGAGTCGTAGCGCCCGCCCTCGCCGCCCTCGGACGGCTTGTGGACGTGGAAGTCGATCATGGCTGCGCCTCCGCAATCGCCTCGATCGCGCGCGCGACCGCGTCGGCGAGCCGCTCGAAGGCGGCGGCGCCGTCTGCCTCCGCGCCCACGCGCGGGTCGTCGGTGAAGCCGTCGATCTCACGCCACAGCGAATGCGTCTCGAGTCGCAGCCCGTCAGGCGCCGCCGGGAGCACCCCCGGCGAGGGGCGCATCCGCTTGCGGCGGACGCCCTCCGGACGCAGCGCGAGCATCATCGACGTCTCGAACGCGCCGGCATGGCCCGGGAACACGTCGCCCCACGACTCGCCGGCGCCCGGGTCGAGTCGCCAGTAGTCGGCCGCCGCGACGACGACGCCGTGCGCGCGTGCGCCGTCGGCGGCCGCCTGCCCGCAGACTTCGCTGTTGCCGCCGTGCCCGTTCAGCAGCAGCAGCCGGCGAGCGCCGGAGGCCGCCGCGCTGGCGATCAGGTCGCCGAGAAGATGCGCGAGCGTCGCGGCTGACAGCGACAACGTCCCACCGAACGGCAGGTGATGATCGGACGCGCCATACGCGAGCGCAGGCGCGAGCACGACCGTCGCGGGCCGTCGCGCGCGCTCCGCGCCGGCTTCCGCGAGCCGCTCGGCCGCGAGCGCGTCCATGCCGGTGGCGAGATGCGGGCCGTGCTGCTCTGTTGCACCGACTGGAAGGACCACCACCGCTTCCGGCAGCAGCTCCTTCAGTTCCTCCCGAGTGGCTTCGGCCCAGCGAACGACGGTCATCGTGAGGCCTCCATCTCCCCCGCCAGCCGCTCGCTCAGCGACAACGCGGCGAGGCCGTCGGCGAGCAGCGGGACGGCGGGGCGGCCGGCGGGGGTCGTCGGGCGCTCGCCGCGGCAGTGGGCGGCGAAGCGGTCGAGCTGGCGGCGGAAGCAGCGGGTCGTGCGGTCGTCGGCGCCGACCAGCTCGGTCGTCTCCGTGCGCGTCTGCACGCGCAGCGAGAAGGGCACGACGTCGATCGTCGCGCAGCCGCCGCTGCCGCGGACGGTGATCTCGCTGTCGACGACCGCCGGCAGCAGCCAGCCGATCTCGAGCTCGATCCGGTGGCCGTCCGGGTGCGAGAGGCTCGCGCCGCAGAGGTTGTCGGCCGGCAGCGTCGCGTCGGTCCGCAGCGACCAGGCGTGGTCGATCGCCAGCTCCTCGGGCCCGAGCAGCACCCGCAGCCAGTCGGCGACGTGGGCGCCCTCGTGGATCACCGGCAGGCCGTGCGACAGCGTCGCCCGCATCCGCTCGGCGTGCTCGCGGTCGGCCGGGTCGTCGACCTCGTCGTAGACGATCGCGCGGACCTGCAGCGGGCCGCCGAGCGCGCCGTCGGCGATCAGCTGCGCGAGCCGCTCGACCGCCGGGTCGTGCCGGTAGGTGAAGCCGACCTGCAGCAGCGCCGCCGCCTCCGGCGCGAGGTCGCCGTACGCCTCGCGCGCCGCCGCGAGCGAGGTCGCGATCGGCTTCTCGGCGAGCACGTGACGGCCGTGCTCGACGGCCTTGCGCACCAGCCCGGGCGTGACCCACGGCGGCGTCGCGACGACCCACGCCGCGATCGAGCCGTCGTCGAGCAGCGCGTCGGCGTCGTCGAGCAG
>JAEXXR010000203.1 GCA_023405705.1 Actinomycetes bacterium | reverse complement strand
CTCGGTGACGCGCGCGTTCGCGACGTCGACCTGCGGGACCGCGCCCGTGCCGGGCGTCAGCTCGACCGACCGCTGCGCCTGGTCGTCCTCCTCGCGGTCGTCGTTGCCGGGCGTCGAGTCGGCGTCGGCCTCGGCCGCTTCGACGATCTCGGCGGCGATCTCGCCCTCGCCCTCCTGCGCGGTCGCTCTGACCGGGAGGGTGAGGGTGCGCGTCTCCTGCGGGGCGAAGCCGCCCGTGCTCCACTGGCCGCTGGCGGCGTCCCAGCTGCCGTCGCCGCGCGCCGCGCCGGCCGGCACGACGCCGGTGGGCAGTCTCACGGCGACGGTCGCGCCGGGCGTGGCGAGCGGCCACGCCTGGGTGACCTTCACGACCAGCTCGCGCGTCTGGCCCTCGGCCAGGTGGCGCGGCGAGGTCAGCGCCAGCTCCAGGTCGGACTGGACGTAGTCCTGCACGCAGGCGTCGCCGATCCCGTCGCCGTTCGCGTCGGCCTGGTCCTCGTCGGCGCGGCCGGGGCAGACGTCTCTGGTCGCCGGGATGCCGTCGCCGTCGGCGTCGTTGCGGGAGGGGTCGGGGCGCGGCGGCTCGACGACGGCCGCAGCGTCGGCGGCGCCGGTGCCGGCGCGGACGCCGCGTGCGGCCGCGAGGTTCTCGCCGAACTGCGGGACCTGCTGGGCGAGGACGAGCTTCGACCACTCCTCGTGGCCCTCGTAGCGCTGCGTGCGCGACGGCCGCAGGCAGTCGTCGTCCTCGGTGTTCGTGAGCGCGTGCCGGATCGTGTTGAACGGCAGGAGGTCGTCGACGTTCAGCGGCCGGCCGTCCCGCGCGTTGGTCAGGTAGCAGCCGGCCGGGACGCCCTCCGACGCCTTGCGCCAGACGGCGACGCGCGGCTGCCAGCCGCGCGCGGCCTGGTCGGCGTCGAGGTCGAACGGGTCGCTCTCGTCGAAGGCGCTCTCGTCGAGCACGATGCCGCCGTCGCGGGCGAAGTCGAGCGGGGTGAGCGCGCCCGCCGAGGCGTAGGAGTGCGACATCACGCTGAGGTGCGCGGGGTTGGCGTGCGGCTCGTCGCCGGCGCCGCCGTGGTGCAGCCCGAGCATGTGCCCCAGCTCGTGCATCAGCGTGTAGGAGAAGCTGACGTCGTAGCACGACTGCGCCGTCAGGCAGGCGCTGTCGCCGGCCGCGGCCGCTCTCAGCGCCGCGTCGCTCATCGACGCCATCGAGATGATCGCGGCGCGCGGGGAGGCGGTCGAGCCGGCGGCGCCGGTCGGGTCGCCGTCGCGCGTCCCGTCGTAGACGGCAGCGACGTAGCGGACGGTCAGGTCGCGGGCGCCGAGGCGCGCGAAGCAGTCGAAGGCGCTGCGGTCCTCGTCGGTGCCGAAGAAGCCGTCGCAGGTCGCGGCGTCGCTGCCGTAGCGGAAGTCCTGCAGGTCGTCGAAGGCGCCGGGACGGCGCGTGTCGACCTCGGTCCGCGGCAGCGCGGGCAGGCGCTCGCCGAAGGCGTCGCCGGGCCGCTCGCCCATCCAGCGCAGGTTGACGCCGCCGCCGGGGGCGGCCGCGAACGCGCGCCGGACGTCGTCGAGCGCGCTCTTGGCCGGGCGCGGGTCGACTCCGGCGGCGCCGATGCCCTTCTCCATCGTGTCCAGCTCGACGTACAGGTCGCGTCTGCCGACGGTCGCGCCGGGCAGCATCAGGTCGGGGACCGTGTCCTCGTCGAAGTCGACGCCGAACGTCTCCCACTCGTCGCAGAGGCCGTCGCCGTCGCTGTCGCGGCCGGCCGCGGGGAAGCGCCCGCCGCAGCCGCGCGAGAACTCCGAGACGCCTTCGTCCTCGCTCGTCGCGAGCGCGGTGAAGCGCAGATGGGCGGCGGGCTCCTGCGCCAGCTCGACGCGGAAGCGGCCGCGCGCGTCCGGCTCGGCGCTGCCGACGTGGGTCGCGCCGACGCCGAGCTGCGCGGCGTTCTGCTGCGCGTAGACGTCGACGGTCACCTCGCCGGGCTCGTCGTTGACGACGACGCCGGTCACCCACTGCCGGCCGCTGCGCGGGTCGCTGACCAGCTGGACGCCGGCCGGCTGGTTGAGCATGCCGTTGGGGCCCTCGTCGCGGTCGCCGACGTCGATCGCCGACGGGCCGTCGGCCTGCAGGTCGATCGGCAGCGCCGTCTGGTCGGTGAACTCGTTGCCGCGCACGACGTCGCCGACGCTGGCGCCGATGACGGAGACGCCGGCCCAGCCGGTCGGGCCGAAGCGGTTGCAGGCGCCGTCGGCGTCGCACTCCTCCACGTCGTCGTCGGCGTCGAGCCCGACGACCACGCCGCTCGCGTTCATCAGCGCGACGCCGTTCTCGGCGATCTGGCGCGTCTCGCCCTCCGGCGAGTCGGCCATGCCGATCCGGTTGCCCTGCACGAAGCGGCCCGCGGCCGGGTTGGTGATGCGGATGCCGTCTCTCAGCGAGGCGGCGATCCAGTTGCCGCTGCCGGGGCGCCCGACGCGCGTGCCGGGCGCATGCTGGACGAAGACGCCGTAGTCGCCGAAGGCCGGCTCGTTGCGGTAGTCGAGGCCGACGCGGTTGCTGAGGATCTCCGTGCCGGTGACGTGCTCGCCGACGACGTAGACGCCGGCGCGTCTGGCCGCGACGACGTTGCCGAAGGTGCTCTGCTCGCCTCCGATCGTCGCGTCCTCGGGTCCCCTGTCGGTGTCCTCGTCCTCGAACAGGTAGATGCCGATGTCGTTGGCGAAGGCGCTCCAGGCGGTGCCGTCGGCGTCGACGCCGGTGATGTTGCCGGCGATCGTCGCGTCCTCGGCGGCGTCGCCGAGCGCGATGCCGGCGGTCTTCATCGCGGAGACGCGGTTGCCCTCGAACTGGCTCGCGTCGCCGCCGATCGTCACGTCGTCGACGCCGTAGGCGAGGATGCCGATGTCGCCCGGGGACGCGGCGTTCTTCGCGGAGACGCCGACCGTGTTGCGCTTGACGACGTGGCCCGAGCCCTGGTGGAGCGACACGGCGGTGCCGTCGGGGACGCCGGCGATGCGGTTGTCGTCGATGCGCCCGTCGGCCGGCGCCTTCGCCACGGCGCCGTCCTCCTGCAGGACGACGCCGAAGAGGCTCGGCGGCGCGGCCTGCTGCGCGTCGAGCGTGTAGCCGACGTCGTTGCCGAGCACGTGAGGCCGCACGGCGTCGCCGTTGAAGACGACGCCGGCGTTGCCGCCCGCGATCGTGTTGCGATCGGCGGCCGTCTCGCCGCCGATCGTCGTGTCGCTGCTGGCGCCCTCGACCCAGATGCCGGTGCCGTCGTTCTCGGTCGGGAAGTCCTGCGGGTCGCGCGTTCCGGTGCCGTCGAGCGAGAGGCCGATGCGGTTGCCGGTGAAGGTCAGCTGCTCGAGGCGGCCGTCCTCGGCGTAGATCGCATGGCTCTCGCCGCCCGCGATGCGGTTGCGGCGGACGTCGACGCGGCGGGAGTCGTGGATGCGGATGCCGAGGCCGTTGACGCCGAAGTTGTGGCCGCCGAGGAGGTCGTAGACGGTGCCGTCGCGGTCGTAGCCGATCGTGTTGTTGAGCACGTGGACGTCGTCGCCGTTGACGCGGATGCCGCGCGCGGTCGCCGGGGCGTCGGCGAAGCGGCCGGTCGCGGCGATCGTGTTGGAGGAGACCGTGATGTTGCGCGGGCGCTCGCCGTCGCCGCCGGCGATCGCCATGATCGCCTCGTGGCGGTTGGGGACGGCGATGTTGACGCCGGCCGACAGGCCGACGCTGTTGTCGGTGACCCGGACGCCGTCGCTGCTTCCGTCGACGAGGATGCCGCGCTCGGTCGCGGCGACGACGTTGCCGTCGCCGGGGCCGCCGACGATCGTGGCGGCCGAGTCGTTGACGAAGATGCCGGCGCTGTCGATCGGCCCCTCGATCGGACGCCCGAGCGCCGTCGTCCCGTCGGCGCCGAGACCGAGCCAGTTGCCGGCGACGTGGGCGCCGGTGGCCTCTCTGAGCGCGATCTGCGCGCCCGGGAAGGAGTGGACGACGAGGCCGCGGATCGTCGTGCCGGCGTGGCCCTTGACCGTCAGGCCGTGCGGCGGGCGGACCGAGAAGCGGTCTCTGCCGGGCGGGTTGCTGGTGTCGACCGGCAGCAGCGCGCCGTCGACCACGATGCCCGGCTTGCCGGCCTTCGTGCCGTCGATCGTGACGCGCTCGGTGATCGCCGGCAGCTCGCCGATCACCTTGATCACCGTGCCGGCGGCGAGTGAGAAGTCGATCGTGTCCGGCGTGTCGTCGTCGTTGGCGGCCATGATCGCCGCGCGCAGCGTGCAGACGCCGTCGTCCGCGGTCTCGCACTTGCCGTCGCCGGCCAGTCTGTCGTGCGCGTTGCCGGCCGAGTTGACCGTGAAGGTCGCCGCCTGCGCGGCGGCCGGCAGGCACAGCAGCGCCGCCAGCAGGGGGAGCAGGAGCGCGAGCAGGTGCCCGCGGCCGATCGGATGGGCGTGCACGGTCTTGGTCCCTTCTCTCTCTGCTGCCGGCGCCGAGCTCAGCAGTGGCACGGCGTGGGCGTGGTCGGGTCGTCGTCGCCCTGCGGGGCTCCGGCGACCTGCTTGACGGTGAAGGCGATGGTGTTGCCGGCTCTGGCGCTGAACGGGCGGGCGAGGACGCCGCTGCGCGGGGGCGTCCAGGCCCAGGCCGTGTAGCGGCCGGCCGGGAGCCGGTCGCCGCTGAAGCGCAGCGTCCAGCGTCCCGCGCGCGTCGCGGTGACGGTCGCTCCGGCGACGGGGGCGCAGCGGCGCGGGCGGCTGAAGGCCGGCTCGCGCGACGTCAGCAGGAGGCAGCGGCCCTCGGCGCCGGGCTGGTGCC
>JAEXXR010000202.1 GCA_023405705.1 Actinomycetes bacterium | reverse complement strand
GGTGCGCGCCCGGGGGAGGGGGAGACGGGGACGGCCTCCGGCGCGGCCGGGCGGCCGCCGGAGATCAGCGCCAGTGCGACGAAGGCGCCGAAGATCGCGACGGCGCCGCTGATCTTCATGCCGGTCCCGAAGGCGGAGATGAAGGCGTCGTGGGTCGCGTCGACGATCCGCTGCGGCCCGCCGGCGGCCCCGCCGCCGCCGAGCGACTCGGCCAACCTCTCGCGCGCCGCGGCGGGGACGGCCGGGAGCGCCTCGTCGAGCTTGGCGCTGCCGACGCTCGCGACGACCGCGCCGAAGATCGCGACGCCGAGCGAGGAGCCGACCATCCGGCCCATCGACAGCACGCCGGAGGCGACGCCGGCCTTGGTGCGGTCGACCGAGTTCATCGCGGCGGTCGTCATCGGCGACATCACGAGGCCCATCCCGATCCCCATCAGCACGAACGACGGCAGCAGGAAGCCGTAGCCGGTGTCGGCGGTCAGGAACGACTGCCATATCTGCGAGGCGCCGGTGATCAGCATCCCGGAGACGAGCAGCGGCTTGGGGCCGATCCGGTCGGTCAGGCGGCCGGCGAGCGGCCCCATCACGATCAGCACGAGCGTCGTCGGCAGGAACCGCACGCCCGCCTCCAGCGCCGAGTACCCGAGGATGTTCTGCATGTACAGGGCGGTGAAGAAGAACATCGCCATCATCCCGAAGGAGACGATGAAGCCGACGCTGCTGGCGCCCGCGAACTGCCTGGAGCGGAAGACGGCGAAGTCGACCATCGGCGCCTTCGAGCGCAGCTCGATCAGCGCGAAGGCGACGAGCGCGACGACGGCCAGCGCGAACAGGCCGAGGATTCTCGCCGAGTCCCAGCCCCAGCGGTTGCCCTCGATCAGCGCCAGCACGAGCGCCGTCAGGCCGACCGTCAGCGTCGCGATGCCGGGGTAGTCGATCGTGCGCCCGACCGTCTCGTCGCGCGACTCGCGCACGGCCACGATCGTGACCGCGATCGCCGCGGCGGCGACCGGCAGGTTGAGGAAGAAGATCGCCCGCCACGACACCTGCTCGGTCAGGAAGCCGCCGACGACCGGTCCGATCGCGAGCGCGAGCGCCGAGACGCCGGCCCACGTGCCGAGGGCCTTGCCGCGCTCGTGCGGCGGGAAGGCGTTCGTGACGATCGACAGCGTCGCCGGCATCATCATCGCCGCGCCGATCCCCTGCACCGCGCGGCCGACGATCAAGGCCGTGTCGTTGGGGGAGAGGCCGATCGCCGCGCTGGAGAGCGCGAAGACGGTGACGCCGATCATGAAGACGCGCTTGCGGCCGAAGATGTCGCCGAGGCGGCCGCCGACGACCAGCAGCACCGCGAGCGACAGCGTGTAGGCGTTGATCGTCCACTCGAGCGCGGCGAGGTCGGCGCCGAGATCCTCCTGGATCGACGGCAGCGCGACGTTCACGACCGTGTTGTCGAGCATCAGCATGAACAGCGCGAAGCACATCGCGCCGAGGGTCCACCAGCGGCGGTTCTCCTCGGTGAGCCTCAGGGCGTGAAGCCGTTGTGTCATCTGGAGGGGCCTTCCATAGACGGTTCGATCTGCAGCTGGGCGAGCAGCGGGGCGATCGCCTCGGACAGCGCGCGGCGCTGCGACTCGTCGAGGGTCGCGGTGAACTCGGCCAGCAGCGAGACGTTGGTGGCGTGCAGCTCTCTGATCGCGTCGCGGCCGGCCTCGGTCAGGTGGACGCGCTTGACGCGGCGGTCGGCGGCGCATTCGCGCCGCTCGACGTAGCCGCGCTGGTGGAGGCCGTCGACGGCGCGGCTGGCGGCGGCGAGCGAGAGGCCGAAGCTCTCCCCGAGCGCCTTCACGCTCAGCTCGTCGTCGCGCTCGCGCGCGAGCAGGTGCAGCATCTTGAACTGCGTGATCGACAGTCCCATGTCGGCGAGCATCTGGAAGAGGTCGCGCGAGACCCGCTGGTTGAGCGTGAAGAACATCGCGTAGAGGTCGCGCGCGACGTCGTGGGCGCCGAAAGAGGTTGCTTGCACGCGATCAACTATTGCGCGCAAGCGGTGATTGTGCAAGGGCAAGCGAGATGAGGATGCGCTCATCTGGCTTGGCGTTCGCTGCGGGCGCGGCGCGGCGGCCGCGCCGGGGCTACGGCTGGAGCAGGTCGGCCTGGGCGCTGTCGCGCTCTGCGCCGACCGTCAGTCTCGCCGGTCTCGGTCTGCCTCTGGCGGCGGCGGTCACGAGGCAGTCGCCCTCGACCAGCTCGACCGACAGGCGCGCCGTGCCCCTCGGGTTGATCGGGCCGCTGGCCGTGTCGGTGTCGACGCAGGCGCTGCTGGTGCCCTCGGGGGCCTCCAGGCGGATGTCCTGCGACCGTCTGCTCAGGTTGGCGACCGTGATCACAACCGGTCCGGCGCCGAGCTCCGACGGCGACACCGAGACGCGATCGTCGGTGACGCTCACCGAGACGTCGAGCGGTCTCGGGGGTCGGGGGTCGTTCGCATAGTCATCGGAGGACCCGCATCCGATGACCAGCATCGCGACGCTGATCGCCCCCACCATCCGCTTCCGCATCGTGGCCCAGTTCTCCTCTTCGCTTCCGTTCCGTCCGGCCGGTCCCTGGCGCGTCAGAACGCACTCCCGTCGGCGGTGGCGGAACCCTACCCGACTGACCAGTCAATCGCGAGCAGTCGAACATCGCTTCACCGTCGAATTCGGCATTTCACCATGTATCTGTGTGCGTTCGCGCAGGGGAATTTGACCAAACGCGTCGCCGCGTCGGGTTGCAGTGAAATTGCAGGAGGGACGGTGGCGCGCGGGCGTTCGCCCGACGCACCGACGCTCCCGCGCCGCCGAGGCGATGCGGGAGCGTCGAAGCGCGACTCGGGAGCTAGGCGGAGGCGTCGTCGCCGGATCCGCCGGCGGCGGCCCCGACGAGTCTCTGGCGCTCAGCGGAGAGCTCGTGCAGCTCATGCTGCAGGCGCTCCCACGAGATCAGCTCGGCGTCCTCGTACTCGGGACCGGCGAGCTCGCTGATGCTGCTCCGGTAGTCCTCCCACGCCGTGCGCGTGCGGACGTCCAGCTCTCTGAGCTGTCTGTCCGTGTCGTGGTCGGCTGCGAACGTCGTCATCGGGCGCCTCCTTCCTTCGATGGTGCCCCCGTGCTGTGAGGACATCGTACCCACGGTAGCGGTCGCGACATCACCACCAACGGATGAACGGGGGATGGGTTGCGGTGCCGACGCGCCAGGCGCGGCTCCGGGCGGCCCGCTCAGAACGGCGGCGCGACGACCTCGGCGGTCGCCGCGCCGGCCGTCACGGTCGCGCCCGGCTCGGCCTCGCGGCGGACGAGCGCGAGCGCGATCGGCCCATGCTGCGGGGAGGTCGCGACCGTCCCGACGACGCCGACGACACGCTCCCCGAGCGTCAGCTCGGTGCCCGGCGCGACGGGCTCCGACAGTCGCAGCCCGCGCAGGTGCCGGTTCGGCTTGCCCTTGTAGAACAGGCGCGCGACCGTCTCCTGGCCGACGTAGCAGCCCTTCGTGAAGGAGACGGCGCGCTCGTTGAGGCCGGCCTCCTGCGGGATCGTGCCCTCGTCGAGCTCGAGCCCGTAGCGGGGGCGGCCGGCCTCGACGCGCAGCGCCTCTGCGACCTCCTCGGCGACCGGCGTCGCGCCGCGCGCCTCCAGCGCCGCCGCCAGCTCCGCGGTGCGGGTGGAGTCGACGAGCAGGTCGACGCCCTCCCAGGTCGCGATCAGCCGGACCGGGATCCCGTCGACCTCGCTCGCGAGGTGGTCGTGCTCGGCCTCGCCCAGCTCCGCGGCCGCGTCGCCGAGCAGCGCCCGCGCCTGCGGGCCGACGAGCGACAGCAGACCGCGCTCCAGCGTCCGTCTGTGCAGCTCGGCGTCGAAGCCGAGCGAGTAGCGCCGGATCATGTTGAAGAGCGCCTGCAGCGCGACGCGCTCGGTGTCGAGCAGCAGCTCGTCGCCGGCGTCGAGGACGCGCAGGTCGCCGAGCATCTTGCCCTTGTTGGTGAGGAAGGCGGCGTAGGCGCCCGTCCCCGGCTCCAGCGCGACGACGTCCTGCGTCACCTGCCCCTGGAGGAATCTCTTCGCCTCGCCGCCGCTGAGCGCGAGCTTGCCGCGCGCGGAGCGGTCGACGAGGCCGGCGCCGGCGCGCACCGCGCGCTCCTGCTCGCTCAGCTGCCCGCTGGTGCTCATGGTGACCACGATAGTCGCGGGTGCCGCCCGGGCGGCACCAGGCTCATGACGAACACGACAGTCGCGCGGGACGCCGCATCCGTTGCGGCAGTCGCGCGCCATCCGCCGCCACGGGCTGCGAGCGGGTTTTTGGCGTGCCATAATCGGATCCGATGGTCTCGCCCGCCTCACAGCCGCACTCCTCCGCCGTCGAGGACTACGCGAAGGCGATCTACGCCCTCGAGACGCGCGGCGGCGGGGCCGTCACGACGAACGCGCTCGCCGAGCGGATGGGCGTGACGCCCGGCTCGGCCTCCGGGATGGTGCGCAAGCTCGACGAGCTGGGTCTCGTCTCGCACGTCCCCTACAAGGGCGTCGTGCTGACCGAGCCGGGCCGCAAGGTCGCGCTGGAGGTGCTGCGCCACCACCGCCTGATGGAGCAGTTCCTGGCCGAGTCGCTCGGGATGCCGTGGGATCGCGTCCACGCCGAGGCCGAGGTGCTCGAGCACCACATCTCCGAGGAGCTGGAGGAGCTGATCGCGGCGAAGCTCGGCCACCCGACGCACGACCCGCACGGCGACCCGATCCCCACGCGCGAGCTGACGATCGAGGAGCGCGACAGCGAGAAGCTGTCCGACCTCGAGCCGGGCCAGCGCGGCGACTTCACGCGCATCTCCGACCAGGACCCGGCGATGCTGCGGTACCTGTCCGAGCGCGGCATCAGCCCCGGCGACGCCTTCGAGGTCGTCGACAAGCAGCCGTTCGGCGGGCCGCTGTTCGTCCGCTTCGGCAGCGACGAGACCGTGCACGTGCTCGGCGGGGCGCTCGCCGCCGCCATGCGCGTCGAGATCTCGCGGTGACCTCGCCGCCTCCTGTGGTCGACAGGGAGGGCGACGCGGGAGCCGCCGCGCTGACGGCGCCGTCGCAGCTGCAGCAGATCCGCGCGCGCAGGGGCCTGAGGGGGATCCTGCCGCTGCTCGGGCCGGCGTTCGTCGCCGCGATCGCCTACGTCGACCCCGGCAACTTCGCCACCAACATCGACGGCGGCGCCAGCTACGGCTACACGCTGCTGTGGGTGATCCTCGTCGCGAACCTGATGGGGATGCTGATCCAGACGCTGTCGGCGAAGCTGGGCCTGGCGACGGGGCGCAACCTGCCGGAGCTGTGCCGCGAGCGGCTGCCCAGGCGCGCGACCGTCGGACTGTGGATGCAGGCCGAGCTGATCGCGATGGCGACCGACCTGGCCGAGTTCATCGGCGCGGCGATCGCGCTCAACCTGCTGTTCGGCGTCCCGCTCTTCGCCGCCGGCCTGATGACCGGCGTCGTCGCCTTCGCGATCCTCGCGCTGCAGGCGAAGGGCTATCGCCGCTTCGAGCTGGCGATCGGCGGGATGCTCGCGGTGATCCTGCTCGGCTTCCTCTACGACACGCTGAAGGTCGGGCCCGACGCGAGCGGGGTCCTGAGCGGGCTGGTGCCCGGCTTCGCCGGCGGCGACTCGGTCCTGCTCGCCTGCGGGATCCTCGGCGCGACCGTGATGCCGCACGTGATCTACCTCCACTCGGCGCTGACGCAGCGCCGCATCCCGCCGCGCGACGACGCCGAGAAGCACCGCCTCTTCCGCTTCCAGACGATCGACGTCGTGATCGCGATGTCGGTCGCGGGCGTCGTCAACATGCTGATGCTGGTGATCGCCGCGGCGCTGTTCCACGACTCCTCGCTCGGCGACGTCGACACGCTGGAGGGCGCCTACCACGGCTTCGACGCGCTGATCGGCGGCGGCGCCGCGCTCGCCTTCGCGCTGGCGCTGCTGGCCTCCGGCTTCGCCTCCTCGTCGGTCGGCACCTACGCCGGCCAGGTGATCATGTCCGGCTTCATCAACCGCACGATCCCGCTGGTGCTGCGGCGGCTGATCACGATGACGCCGGCGCTCGTCGTGCTGGCGCTCGGGCTCGACCCGACGCGCGCGCTCGTGATCAGCCAGGTGATCCTGTCGTTCGGGATCCCGTTCGCGCTCGTCCCGCTGATCCTGCTGACCAACGACCGCGCCGTGATGGGGACGCTCGTCAACCGCCCGCTGACGCGGATCGCCGCCTGGACGATCGCGGCGGCGGTCATCGCCCTCAACGCCTTCCTGCTCTATCAGACGTTCGCGGGGTAATCTTGCGGGTCATGCCCCTCGCCGACACCTTCCAGCAGATCGTCGACTCGCTGCCCGACGACTGGACCGATCTCGAGCTCGACCTCCGGATCGAGGACGAGACCCGCTACGTCGACGCGGCCACCTACCTCGTCACGTGCAACGCGCAGCCGTACTCCAGATATGACTGGCATTGGCGGATCCTCTGCGCCCACCGCTTCGGCCACGCGGCCGCCGTCCCGGCGGTCCACGGCTCGCTGAGACTGCTCGACCAGGCCGGGATCACGGGCGAGATCGCGCTGCGCGAGGTCCGCTCGGGCCGCGTCGAGGTGACGCAGATGTGGGGCCGGCCGGAGTCCGTCCGGCAGGAGTTCCGCCAGCTGCGCGCGCAGTAGCGCGCGCTCCTGCGCTTCAGCAGGATCGTTCTTGTCGTCGTCCGAGCAGGGGGCTGATGCCGTGACCGTCGCAGTGGTGACCGGGGCTTCGAGCGGGATAGGCGAGGCGACCGCGCGGCGGCTCGCGCGCGACCCGCAGACGAGACTGGTGCTGGTCGCGCGCCGCAGAGAGCTGCTCGACAAGCTCGCCTTCGAGCTGGGCGGCGCGACCGTCGTCGCCGTCGACCTGACCGACGACGACGCGCCGCGCGTCGTGCGCGAGGCCGTCGAGCGCGAGCACGGCGGCCGGCTCGACCTGCTCGTCAACAACGCCGGCGCCGGCTGGGGCGGCTCGTTCGCGACGAGAGGGTACGAGGAGGTGCGCAGAACGATGGCGCTCAACTTCGACGCCGTCGTGCGCCTGACCGAGGAGCTGCTGCCGCTGCTGCGCACCTCCGCGCCGTCGTCGATCGTCAACGTCGCCTCGACCGCCGGCCGCGTCGGGCGCGCCAAGAGCGGCGCCTACTCGGCGTCGAAGTTCGCGCTCGCCGGCTGGACCGACTCGCTCCACCTGGAGGAGAAGGGCAACGGCGTCCACGTCGGGCTGGTGCTGCCGGGCTTCGTCGCGACCGAGGGCTTCCCGCAGGAGGCGCTCGTGAAGAGAGCGTCGACCCGCTGGATCGTCTCGACGCCCGACAAGGTCGCGCTCGCGATCCTCGACGCCGGCCCCGGCGGCAAGGCCGAGCGCTACGTGCCGCGCCCGTACGGGATCGCCGCCGCGCTGCGCGTCGTCGCGCCGTCGCTGGTGCGCAAGACGCTGTCGCGCTGACGGTCGCGCCGGGAGCCATCGCGCTGGACGGTGGGTCGCCGCGCCGCGCCGCGCCGCGACTGGGCGCAAGCCGACGCCGGTGCGCTAGTCGATCTTGTTCGTGCTCGCGACCGCGGGGACGAGCGCGGCGTCGTAGCGCGGGTCGCCCTGCGGGAGCGCGCCGAGCTGGCGTCCGGGCGGGAAGAGCTGCTCCTCGCCGGCCTCGAAGTCGCGCTCGAGCGTGCCGCGGTCGAGGCCGGGGAAGAGCGACTGCAGGTCGCTGAGGCTGCTGGCCGGGTCGGTCAGCGCCGACTCGTAGCTGCGCAGCAGCGCGCGCACGGCGGCGCGCGCGAGGCTCGGATCCTCCGCGAGGTCGGAGCGATCGGTCGCGAGCACGACCGTCGGCGCGCGGTCGCCGTCGGGCTCGTTGGCGAGCGCCATGATCCCGATCAGCTCGTCGTCGCCCCGGAGCGCGGCAGCGGGGAGGACGGCGAACTCGGCTCTGCCGTTCTTCAGCGCTCTTCTGCCGGCGCCGGCCGTCCGACCCGGTCTGACGACGAAGTGGACGCCCTCGGCGCCGTCGAAGTTGCGCTCGACCGCGGTCGCGATCGGCGCGTCGAGCGCCTGGGGCCTGCCGTCGAGGATCAGCGTCGCGTCGAGCTCCGGGCGGTCGGGCGTGGCGGCGCCGCCGCAGCCGGCGAGCGCGAGCGCGGCGACGGCGGTCAGCGCGGCGAGGCGGGGACGGGGGAGGCG
>JAEXXR010000198.1 GCA_023405705.1 Actinomycetes bacterium | reverse complement strand
GTGCGGGCGAGCCGCTCGCGCCGACCGCCGGCGGCGCCGAGGCGGAGGCGGGCGGCTTCGACGCCGTCGTCTCGCGCTTCGGCGTGATGTTCTTCGACGACCCGCACGCGGCGTTCGCCAATCTGCGGCGGGCGGCGGCGGACGGGGCGGCGCTGCGGTGCGTCGTCTGGCGCGGCGGGGAGGAGAACCCGTTCATGACGACGGCCGAGCGGGCGGTGCGGCAGCTGCTGCCCGACCTGCCGCAGCGCAGCGACGACGGGCCGGGCCAGTTCGCCTTCGGCGATCCCGCCAAGGTCCGCGGCCACTTGGCCGGAACGGGTTGGGAGCAGGTCGAGCTGCGCCCGCTCGACGTCCCCTGCGCGCTGCCGGCCGCCGAGCTGCCGCGCTACCTGTCGCGGCTGGGCCCGGTCGGCCTCGCGCTCGCCGAGGTCGACGACGAGCGCCTGCGCGAGCAGGTGATCGAGACGGCCACCGCCGCCTTCGCGCCGTTCCGCGACGGCGACGCGATCCGCTTCACCGCCGCCTGCTGGCTGCTGGTCGCCCGCGCGGGCTGACGAGGGGGTCGCTCGGCTGCCGGGGAGGGGCTGTGCGCTTCCGCGGCGGATGTCATGACATGACGCTGCGGCCGAGACGGGCGGCATCGCCGGGTGCGCAGGGCGTCGCTCGGATCCGCGCGGACCTCGCGCGAAATCCCCTTGACAAGCACTTCCTCTACGTCTTAGGTTAAGTCCTGTCCAAAGCGCTGGCACGTGGTCGTGGGAGGACGCGCCGGCAGCGCCTCACAACAAGGCGAGGTTGGAGGAGAGATGGAGCGGAACAGGCTCATGAGCGCCTGTCGCACGGCCCTGCTCGCGGTCGGGACGACCGCGGCGCTGGCCGCAATTGCACCTGGTTCAGCGTCCGCGGTCGGCGAGACGCTGAACGTATGGCAGACGCCGGGGACCGGCAGCAGCGGACTGACGGCGCAGCCGAACGTCACGCTCGGCAGCCCGGCACGCGGGACGATCAACGTCGAGGTCGACGACAGCAAGGTGACGCAGACGATCACCGGCGGCTTCGGCGCCTCCTTCAGCGACTCGTCGGCCTACCTGCTGATGAGACTGAAGAGCAGCAACCCGTCGGCCTATTCGAGCCTGATGAACAAGATCTTCGGGACCGCGACCGCCGACGCGATCGGCCTGCGCTTCTGGCGCGTGCCGATGACCTCGTCGGACTTCACGGCGGCATCGACGCACTGGACCTCCCAGGACAGCTCGTCCGCGCCGTTCGCGCTCAGCGCGCAGGACACCGGCCGCATCATCCCGGTGATCAGAGACGCGCTCGCGATCAACCCGAACCTGAAGATCATCGCCAGCCCGTGGAGCGCGCCCGGCTGGATGAAGAGCAACGGCTCGATGATCTGCAACATCGGCACGGGCAACAGCACGCTCCTGCCGGCCCACTACCAGAGATGGGCCGACTACTTCGTCTCCTGGATCAGAGCGTACGAGGCGAACGGCATCCCGATCTGGGCGGTCACGCCGCAGAACGAGCCGGGCTACTGCCCGAACAACTACCCGGGCATGGAGTGGACGCCGGCCGCCGAGAGCAGCTGGGTCTACAGCTACCTGCGCCCGTCGCTCACGAGAGCCGGCCTGAACGAGCAGATCCTCGGCTTCGACCACAACTGGGACAACTTCGTCTACCCGGTGGCGCTGCACGGCCTCGGCACGCCGCAGTACGACGGCTACGCGTGGCACTGCTACAACAACGCCTCCGACCCGGCGGCGATGACGAAGCTGCGCAACCTCGACCCGTCCAAGAGCCACTTCGAGACGGAGTGCTCGTCGGACACGCAGCCGACCGACATCATCAGATTCGGCACCGCCGACATGACGCTGAAGTCGGTGCAGAACTGGGCCGAGGGCGTCATCACGTGGAACCTCGCGCTCGACGCCAGAGGCGGTCCGCAGCTCGGCGGCTGCGTCGGCTGCGTCGGCCTCGTCACGATCGACGCGTCGGGCAGCTCGGCGACGCTGCGCAACAACTTCTTCCAGCTCGGCCAGATCTCGAAGTTCGTCGCCGCCAACGCGAGACACATCGCCTCGACGGTCGACGCGCACGGGATCGTCACGGCCGCCTTCAAGAACCCGGACGGCACCGAGGTGCTCGTCGCGCACAACACGAACGCGACCTCGACCAGCTTCACCGTGAGCTGGAACGGCAGAGGCTCGTTCAGCTACACGCTCGGCGCGCGCGCCACGGCGACCTTCCGCGGCACGATCCCGGCGGCGACCTCGCTGCCGGCGACCCCGGCGAACGGGCGGACCTTCAAGTTCGTCTCCAAGACGAGCGGCAAGCCGTTCGGCGTCTCCGGCGCGTCGACCGCCAACGGGGCGAGAATCGTCCAGTGGCTCGACAACAGCGACTACGACCAGCAGTGGAGACTCGTGGACGCCGGCGGCGGCTACTGGAACATCATCAACCGCAACAGCGGCCTCGGGCTCGACAACGGCGGCACGACCAGAGACGGCGACAAGATGCAGCAGTGGGCCGTCACCGGGGTTGGCAACTCCAACCAGCAGTGGCAGATCGTCGCCGCCTCCTCCGGCTACTACCGGATCGTCAACCGCACGAGCGGCAAGTCGCTCGACCTGTCCGGCGGCGGCCTGGAGGAGGACAACCAGATCCAGCAGTGGGCGACCACCGCCGGTGAGACCAACCAGGAGTGGCAGCTCGTCCCGACGAGCTGACCCGAGGAGAGCAGATGCCGCGTCGCACCACCCGTGAGGTCCGTCTCGCCAACCGCGCCAGCGTGCTCTACACGCTGCGCCGGGAGGGGCCGATCAGCCGGCAGGACGTCGCCGTGCGGGCTGGTGTGAGCGCGGCGACGGCTGCCAACGTCGTCGGTCAGCTGCTGGAGGAGGGGCTGCTCAGCGAAGCCGGGCAGCTGCCCTCCAACGGCGGCCGGCCGGCGTCGATCACCGGCATCAACCCCGGCTTCGGCGCTGTCGTCGGCGTCGACCTGGGGGAGACGGCGGTGCGGCTGGAGCTGTTCGACCTGGCGCTCCAGCGCACCGGGCTGGTCGAGGTCCCGGTCGGGGCCGACGACCGCGGCGCCGAGGCGATCGTCGAGCTGATCGCCGAGGAGACCGAGCGGCTGGTGGCCGAGTCGGGCCTCCCGCGCGAGCGGGTGCTCGGGATCGGCGTCGGCGTGCCGGGGGTCGTCGAGGACAGCGGGACCGCGCTCGTGCACGCGCCGAGCATCGGCTGGCGCGGCGTGCCGCTGCAGTCGCTGCTGGAGACGAGGACCGGCCTGCCGGTCGGCGTCTCCAACGGCGCGAAGGCGCTGGGGACGGCCGAGGCGTGGTTCGGCGCGGCCGGGGAGGACCAGGACGTCGTCGTCTGCCTGATCGGGGCCGGCGTCGGCGCGTCGCTGCTGCGACACGGACAGCTCTACCGCGGGGCGAGCGCCAGCGCGGGCGAGTGGGGGCACACGACGATCGTGCTCGACGGGGAGCCCTGCCGCTGCGGCGCGCACGGCTGCCTGGAGGCCTACGTCGGCGCCTCCGCGATCGCACGGCGCTGGACGGCCGCCGGGGGTGCCGGCGGCGAGCGGACGGACGGACACGGGGACGAGGAGGCGGTCGAGCAGCTCGCGCGCGCGGCGGAAGCCGGCGAGGAGCGGGCGCTCGCGGTCCTGAGGGAGACCGCGCGCTATCTCGGCGCGGGCGTCAGCGACCTCGTCAACCTGATCAACCCCGATCGCGTCGTCGTCGGCGGCTGGGTCGGGCTGCGGCTCGGCCCGCTGCTGCTCCCGCTCGTGCGGGACGCGGCGCGCGCGCGGGCGCTGGGACCGCCGTTCGAGCAGGTCACGCTCGACCTCTGCCGGCTGGGGCCGGACGCCGTCGCGCTGGGCGGGGCGACGATGATCGTCGACCGCTTCTACGCGGCCGGCGGTCAGCGGGAGGGCGTCTCGGGGGACGGGACGGGCGCGCAGAGGGTCGCGCCCGCCTCCTGAGCAGCACGCAGACCC
>JAEXXR010000176.1 GCA_023405705.1 Actinomycetes bacterium | reverse complement strand
CGGCTGCGGGCAGCCGGCGCGGCAGCGACGGCGTCCCCGGTCCGCGCCCCGAGCGGGCGCTGCGCGGCCAGCCGGTCGTGCGCACGCCGCGGCCGATGTGGGCGCCGTCGATGAGCGCCTCGGTCCAGCCGGTCAGCGACCCCTTCCTGCCGGTCGAGGTCGAGCGGATCGTCGCTGCGCTCGACGACGGGCGGCCGCTGGAGCGGCGCCAGCTGGCGATCGCCTCCGGTGCACGCTTCTGGGGCCCGGGCCGCTTCCGCCGGGCGCTGCGCACGGCGGAGCTGGAGGGCCGGGTGACGCGCTCCGGGCGCGGGCGGTACGCCCTCGCCCCGCCGCGTTAGGGTTCCCTTATCCCTAGCGAACCCGGACCTCCACCCGAGGAGCACCACCCGATGTCATCCCCCCGACGGCGCGCACGCGGCCTCGGCGCAGCGGCCGCGACCGCCGTCGTCGCCTCAGCGGCACTCGCCGCCCCGGCCCTCGCGGCGCCCAGCGGCAACGCGACGATCGACCTGAAGGGCCCCACCGCCAAGGCGCTCAGCGGCCAGCAGGTGAAGCTGAGCGCGAAGAAGCCCGCGAAGGCCGGCGCGAAGAAGATCGTGCTGCCCGTGCGCGGCGCGACCGTCACCGCCAAGGGCGCGAAGCTGACCCACGGCGGCTCGGTCACGCTGCGCCGCAAGGCCGGCGGCCGCACCCGCACCGTCACGCTGACGGCGTGGCAGACGCAGGTCGCCGCGAAGCGCACGACGATCTCCGCCCGGCTCGGCGGCAAGCGCGTGAACCTCTTCACCGCGACCGCCCCGGCGCGCCGCGTCACGCTCACCGCCGGCACGTCCGCCGGCGTCACCGGCGCAACCGTCCGCCTCACCCCCGCCGGCGCCAAGGCGCTGCGTTCCAAGCTCGCCCTCCGCACCCTCCCCGCCGACCGGATCGGCGCGGGCAAGGTGACGGCCAAGACCGGCACGGACGGCGGCACGACGCCCCCCGGCGGCGGCGGGACAACGCCGCCCGGCGGTGGCGGAACGACGCCCCCCGGCGGCGGAACGACGCCTCCGAACGTCGACCAGTGCAGAGGTGCCCCGACGACCGACGGCGTCGTCCCTGTCGCGAGAGCCGTGATTCCCCAGACCGCCGGTGCCAGAGCCATCGCATCCGTCAGCTTCGTCTGGACACCCAAGGAGAGCTGGACCCAGTACGTGAGCACCGGAGAGGGCGTTTTCATCAGCGAAGGTGCCTCCAGTGAGAAGGAGAGAGTGGCGGGGAACAGCGCGTCGCTGGACTACAGAATCAAGTTCACGCCTGATCTCGCCAGATCGTGGTACGACCCAGCTGCTCAGCAAGGCGTGCTGTACCACACCGGCACCGTCCGCTACCTGTGGAGAGGCCACTTCATCGACATCACCATCAAGAATCCGGTGATCGAGTTGAACGGGACGAGATCACGCGTGATCTTGTCTGTCTCTGGCAGTGACTGCTCGAGATTGACGGAGCGCGCCGCCGACTTCACGACGTTCTCCGCGCCGAGCGCCACCGTCGCTCCGCCTGTGTACGACTTCGGTACGACGACGCAAAGAATCACTGACGGCGGTTCCAACGCCATGGGCGGTCTGTACTTCGCCGACTCCGACTGGGGTGCCATCGCCCTCTCGCTGACGACAGGCTGACGCCCTCAACGCATGCGGTAAGGATCGATATCCTTACCGCATGCGCGTCACGCAGAAGGGGCAGGTCACGATCCCGCAGGACGTCCGCCAGGCGCTCGGCATACGCGCCGGCTCCGACGTCCGCTTCGAGCTCGACGGCGACGGCGCCCGCCTCGTTCCCGACGACGACGCCTCCGCCGAGATCCGCCGCATGCGCGGCGCCGGCGACGTCGAGCTGAGCACCGACGAGATCCTCGCGCTCACCCGCGAGTGAACGCCCGGCCCGGCACCTTCGTCGACAGCAGCGTCCTGCTCGACGTCTTCACCGCCGACGCCCGCTGGCTCGGCTGGTCCGAGCGCGCCTTGGCCGACGCCCTCAGCCAGGGCCCGCTCGTGATCAACGCCGTCGTCTACGCCGAGATCTCCGCGCGCTTCTCCCGCATCGAGGCGCTCGAGGCCGTGCTCCCGACCCGGCTGCTGGTCGAGGAGATCCCGCGCGCCGCCGCCTTCCTCGCCGGCCGCGCCCATCTGAGACACCGCAGAGCCGGTGGCAGCCGCACCCAGGTCCTGCCCGACTTCCTCATCGGCGCGCACGCCGGCGTCACCGGCCGTCCGCTGCTGACGCGCGATCCGCGGCGCATCGCGCACTACCTGCCCGGCGTCGAGCTGATCGCGCCCGACCTCCCCTAGAACGACGAGAGCCGCCCGTCCGCAACAGCGGAGGGACGGCTCTGGACGACCGTCGGGCGGCGACCGAAGGGCCGCCGCGCCTGGTGCGGCTCGTTACGGGATGCGGACCGTCGCGGTCGCCTTGCCGCCGACGACGCGGAGCAGGTAGGAGCCCTTGAGCGCCTTCTTGCCCTTCAGCGTCACCTTCAGCGTGCGGCCCTTGACGGTGCCGGTCGCGAGCACCTTCGTGCTCTTGCGCCCGGTCACGCGGACCTTGCGGGCGGCCTTGCCCTTGAACGGAGCGGAGCGCAGCGCCGACGTCTGGATGTAGACCGTCTTGCCGTTCTTGCCGTTCTTGCCCGAGACGCCGGTGTCGCCCTTGTCGCCCTTGGCGCCAGCGTCGCCCTTGTCGCCCTTCGGGCCGGCGACGGGAGCGGTGCGGACGTTGAACGAGAAGGCGCCGAACGTGTTCGGCGTACGCTCGGGGCCGGCGCCGACTCTGTAGCTGCCCGGGAAGGCGATGCCCTCCGTCGCGAGTGACGGGACGATGCCGCTGATCGTGCGCGTGCCGTTCGCCCGCAGGGCCACCTGAGCGTTCGCCAGGTCGAGGTTGAACAGCGGCGTGCTGGTGTCGTACGTTCTCGTCGCACCCGAGTTCGAGCCACTGGCGAACAACTGGCCGGTGTCGCCGTTGAGCACCAGCTTCGGGTTCTCGACGGTGATGGTGAACCCGTGGCCGGCGGGAGGCGCCGGCGAGACGAACGCGACCGTGCCGCTGTACTGGATCGTGCCCGTGCCGTCAGCCGGCTCGTAGTTGCCGGTCGCGCCGCCGTAGGTCCAGCTGTAGATCTCGTTCACGCCGCGCGTGCTGGCAGTCGTGACGGTGTCCCCGGTCGCGCCGGCGCTCGGGGTGATGCTGCCGCCGGCGCCGGCCGGCGAGCCGTTCATCGCGTTGCCGGTGGCGTAGCCGGCCCAGGTCCGCTCGGTGCCGGCAGGAGCAGCCGAGTTGAAGACCACGGCGCTGCTCCAGGTGAGGTCGCCGCCGGTGACCGGGGCGGCCTGAGCCGAGGAGGCAGCAACGCCGGCGGTGCCGACAGCAGCGGCGGCAAGCGCAAAGGCGCGCAGCCGTGACGTACGGGGGAGCGTCATCGGAGAGGTCCTTTCAGTGAGGATGCGTCTGTTGCGAAGGGCTTGAATTGACGGAGGCGAACGCCTCCGCGTCGCGCTCCTGCCGTCCCAGCCAGGCGACGTGCAGGGCGGTGTGGCCGTCCGGGCGGGTCTCCAGGGCGGCGTCGACCTGCCAGACCTCGGCGAGGCGCTCGCGCACGAGCACCTCCTCGGGCGGGCCGGCGGCGACGGAGCGGCCGCTGGCGATCACGACGACGCGGTCGGCGACCGCGGCGGCGAGGGACAGGTCGTGGACGACGAGGATGACGGCGAGGCCGTCGGCGGTGATGCCGCGCAGCAGCTTCGCGAGCGTCGCGGTCGCGCCGAGGTCGAGGTGCGAGGTCGGCTCGTCCGCCATCAGCAGCGGCGCCTCCTGCGCGAGCCCGACCGCGATCTGCACGCGCTGCAGCTCGCCGCCGGAGAGCGTCGTCAGCTTGCGCTCGGCGAAGCGGGCGACGCCGGCGCGCTCCATCGCGCGCTCGACGGCCTCGTGGTCGGCGTTCATCATCCGGCCGAGCGGCTTGATGTGCGGCGAGCGGCCGATGCGGACCGCCTCGCGCACCGTCACGCCGGCCGGGACGCTGGAGCGCTGCGGGACGAAGGCGCGCAGCTGCGCGAGCTGGCGGCCGGGCAGCTGGTCGACGTCGACGCCGCTCCACCTGACGGTCCCGCCCGACGTTCTCTGCAGGCCGGCGACGGCGCGCGCGAAGGTCGACTTGCCGGCGCCGTTGGGGCCGACGATCGCGACCAGCTCGCCGGTGCCGACGCGCAGGTCGGCGGAGTGGAGGATCTGCTTGCCGCCGATCTCGACGCCGCTCCATCTGACCGAGCCGCCGTCGGGCTTCAGCAGGCCGGAGACGCAGCGCGCGAAGGTCGACTTGCCGGCGCCGTTGGGGCCGACGATCGCGACCAGCGAGCCGG
>JAEXXR010000641.1 GCA_023405705.1 Actinomycetes bacterium | reverse complement strand
CGGCTGCTCTCCTCACGTCCATGATTAGATTTTATAAGATTCCCGCTCGCACCATCGCCCCGGAGGAGAACATGACCGCCTCGACGACCGCCGCGCCCGCCCTGCGTCCCAACGACTTCCTCAACATCGACTCGCTGCTCTCCGACGAGGAGCGGCTGATCCGCGACACCGTCCGGCAGTTCGTCTCCAGAGAGGTCGTGCCGCACGTCGGCGAGTGGTTCGAGGAGGCGCGCATACCGCGCGAGCTGGCCAACGAGCTCGGCGACCTCAACGTGCTCGGCATGCACCTGACCGGCTACGGCTGCGCCGGCGCGAGCGCCACCGCCTACGGCCTCGCGTGCATGGAGCTGGAGGCCGGCGACTCGGGCGTGCGCTCGCTCGTCTCGGTGCAGGGCTCGCTGGCGATGTTCGCGATCTGGCGCTGGGGCTCGGAGGAGCAGAAGCAGGAGTGGCTGCCGCGGATGGCCAAGGGCGAGGCGATCGGCTGCTTCGGCCTGACCGAGCCCGACGCCGGCTCGGACCCGGGCTCGATGCGCACGCGCGCCAGACGCGACGGCGACGAGTGGGTCCTCAACGGCCAGAAGATGTGGATCACGAACGGCACGATCTCGGACGTCGCCGTCGTCTGGGCGCAGACCGACGAGGGCGTCCGCGGCTTCCTCGTGCCGAGAGGCACCCCGGGCTTCACCGCGCCGGAGATCCACAAGAAGCTGTCGCTGCGCGCCTCCGTGACCTCCGAGCTGGTGCTCGACGACGTGCGGCTGCCCGACTCCGCGCGCCTGCCGGAGGCGACCTCGCTGCGCGGCCCGCTCTCCTGCCTCAACGAGGCCCGCTACGGGATCGTCTGGGGCGCCGCCGGCGCCGCGCGCGCCTGCCTGGAGGCCGCGATCGACTACTCGACGACGCGCATCCAGTTCGACAAGCCGATCGCCTCCTTCCAGCTGATCCAGCAGAGACTGGCCGAGATGGCGACGAAGGTGAACCAGGCGACGCTGCTGGCGCTCCACCTCGGCCGCCTGAAGGACGCCGGCCTGCTGCGCAACGAGCACGTCAGCATGGGCAAGCTCGCCAACGTCAACGCCGCCCTCGAGGTCGCCCGCACCGCCCGCCAGGTGCTCGGCGCCAACGGCATCACGCTCGAGTACCCGGTCATCCGGCACATGAACAACCTCGAGTCGGTCGTCACCTACGAGGGCACCGCCGACGTCCACGCGCTCGTGATCGGCAACGGCCTGACGGGAATCCAGGCGTTCCGGTGAAAAGCTGCGCCCAGAGGGCTTGCCTTCCGTCGGGAGAGCTCGCCTGGAGGCTCGCTCTCCCCGGAGCGTGCGCGTGAGCACGCCCCGCCGGCACTCCACCTCGCAGGAGCACGCGGTCCAGTGGCTGCGCGCGGCGATCGTCGCGCGCGAGCTGCGGCCAGGCGAGCGGGTCGGGCAGGAGGACATCGCGGAGCGGATCGGCGTCAGCGTCGTGCCGGTCCGCGAGGCGCTGCGGGTGCTGGAGCAGGAGGGGCAGCTGACCTACCTGCCGCGGCGCGGCTACTTCGTCACCGAGCTGAGCGTCGCCGACCTCGACGAGATCTACGCGCTGCGCGCGCTGCTGGAGGCGCGCGCGGCGCTGCACGCGCTGCCGGCGCTCGACGCCGAGGCGCTGGAGCGGATGGAGCTGGCGGCGCGCGACTGCGTCGCCGCGGCGCAGGCCGGCGACGTCGCCGCCGAGCTGGAGGCCAACCGCCGCTTCCACTTCGCGATCCTCGACGCGCCCGACCAGCCGCACCTGCTGCGGCTGATCCGCTCGCTGTGGGACGCGACCGAGTCCTACCGCGCGCTCTACTACAACGACGCCGCCGAGCGCGACGCCGCCAGCGACGC
Organism: Actinomycetes bacterium; assembly: GCA_023405705.1. The sequence continues at coordinate 7,024 of JAEXXR010000641.1, read as the reverse complement.
GCACGAGCTGATCATGGCCGCCGTCCGCGCCGGCGACGGCGAGCGCCTGGTCGCCGAGCTGGACGCCCACCGCGGCCGCGCGCTCGACGTCCTGCGCGGCATCCTCGCCGCGCCGTAGCGGCGCGCCGCGCGCGAGCGGAGACGAACCGTCGCCGCGACGGCGGCGGCGCCCCTACTTCCTGACGCGTCTGGTCGAGGCGCGCGCGATCACGCGGTGGGGGACCATCACGTGGCGCCGGGCCGGCTCCTGGTCCTCCAGCAGCTCGACGAGCAGCCCGGCGGCGCTGCGGCCGATCTCCTCGGGGTTGAGGTCGAGCGTCGTCAGCGCCGGTCTGACCTGGTCGGGCGCCTGCGACTCGGTCGCGGTCGTCGCCAGCAGCAGGTCCTCGGGGACGCGCACGCCGCGCGCCTCGGCGGCGAGCAGCGCGCCGAAGGCGAGCCGGTCGTAGGTCGAGAAGATCGCGTCGGGCGGCTCGGGCAGCGACAGCAGCTCGCTCGCGACGGCGAAGCCGGCCCGCTCGGTCAGCTCGGTCGAGGCGCGCCGCAGCAGCGACTCGCAGCGGCGGTGCTCGCACCAGCGCTGGTAGGCCCGCTCGACGTCGTGGGTGTAGGAGATGTCGAGCGCGCTGGTGATGACGGCGATCCGTCTGCCGCCGCGGCGCTCGAGGTGCTCGAGCATCGCGGTGGTGCCGGCTATGTGGTCGTTGTCGACCCAGCAGGAGCGGTCGTCGCCGTCGGGCAGGCGGCCGGTCGTCACGACGGCGATCCCGGCCCGCTGCAGCTGCGCGACGAGCTGGTCGTCGCGGACGGGGTCGACGATGATCGCGCCGTCGACGGCGATCCCGGCCTGCGGGCTGAGCGCGGCGTTGCCGGGCGCCATCACGAGCGCGTAGCCGTTGGCCATCGACTCGGTCGAGGCGGCCATCATCAGCTGCGCGAAATACGCGAAATCGGTCACCGCCAGCGGCTCGCCGTTCTGCTGCGAGACGGCGAGACCCAGCAGTCCGGTCTTTCCGACGACCAGATTGCGGGCGGTCGCGTTGGGGCGGTACCCCAGCTCGTCGGCGATCCGGCGCACGCGCTCGCGCGTCTCCTCCGGCAGGCGGCCCTTGCCGTTGAGCGCGTGGGATACGGTCGTCACCGAGACGCCGGCGGCCGCCGCCACCTCTTTGATGCCGATGCGCTGACGCGAGGTCCCCATGGAGCAGACAGATTATCCGCGTGGACGTTGACAATGCAAAAGCGTTTTCTCTAGGCTGACGGCAGGAAGTTGCAAAAACGTCTTTCCAATGAGGAGGGAGAGACCTCGATGTCGAACACCCCTGCGTCTGATCCGACGATGTGGACCAGCCTGCTGCATGCCGGGCTCGTCGGCTCGTTCCTGCGCCTGCCGCACGTCCCGGCCGACGCCGACGCGCTCAAGGCGCACGGCGCCAAGGCGGCGATCTACGGCCTGCCGTGGGACGCGACCAACATCAGCCGGACCGGCGCCAACTACGGGCCGCGGGGGATCCGCGAGGTCTCCGCGCAGTTCCTGACCTACAACGCGACGCTCGACTTCGACCTGCTCGACCTGAACCCGGTCGACACGGGCGACTGCGACGTCGTGCTCGCCAACGCGGTCGAGACCTTCGCCCGCGCGCAGGCCGACATCGGCGCGATCCTCGACGCGGGCGCGCTGCCGGTGACGCTCGGCGGCGACCACTCGATCACGATCCCGGCCGTCCGCGCGGTGCGCGAGCGCGTCGCCGACCCGGGCCTCGTGCTCGTCGACATGCACCTCGACACCGCGCCCGACGTCGGCGGCGAGGAGCTCAACCACTGCTGCCCCGTCACGCGCGCCGTCGACGCCGGCTTCGACCCGGCGAAGATCGCGCTCGTCGGCATCTCGGGCTGGATGAACCCGCGCACCGAGCTGGCCTACTGCCGCGAGAAGGGCATCACGATCATCTGGCTCGAGGAGATCTGGGAGAAGGGCACCAGATGGGCCGCCGACAAGGCGCGCGAGATCGCGGGCGCCGGCGACGGCATCTACCTCTCCTTCGACGTCGACTCGCTCGACGCCGCCTACGCCCTGGGCACCTGCTGCCCCTCGCCCGGCGGCCTCACCAGCCGCGAGGCGATCGAGCTGGTGCGCGGCATCTGCCAGGACGGCCTCGTCGGCGTCGACGTCGTCGAGGCGGCGCCGAGCCTCGAGGCCGGCGCGACCTCGCCGACCTGCTCGATCGCCGGCCGCGTCGCGCTTGAGGCGATGGCCTTCCACGCCGGCGCGAGAGCGGGCCTGGACCGCATGCTCGCGGAGGCCGGCCGCGAGGCCTGATCTCCCATGCGCGTCCTGCTCGCACAGCTGACGCCCGTGCCCGGCGACCTCGACGCCAACGCCGCGGCCGTCGCCGCGGCGATCGCCGCCAACCCCGACGCCGAGCTGGCGGTCTTCCCGGAGCTGTTCCTGACCGGGTACGACCCCAGCCGCGCCGCGGAGCTGGCGATCGGCGCCGAGGAGTCGCCGCTGGCGGCCGTCCGCGCGGTCGCCCGCAGGCACGGCACCGCGCTGCTCCTCGGCTTCATGGAGCGCACGGAGGAGGGCCGCGTCGCGAACGCGGTCGCCTGCGTCGAGCGCGACGGCTCGCTCGTCGCGACGTACCGCAAGACCCATCTCTTCGGCAGCGGCGAGCGGGCGGCCTTCGCGGCCGGCGGCGAGCTGCGCGTCGTCGAGCTGGCGGGGCGGCGGATCGCCCCGCTGATCTGCTTCGACGTCGAGTTCCCCGAGCCGGCGCGGGCGCTCGCGCGCGCCGGCGCGGAGTTGCTCGTCACGCTGGCGGCGAACATGGAGCCGTACGGGCCCGACCACGCGCTCGCCGCCCGGGCGCGCGCGCTCGACAACCGCCTGCCGCACGTCTACGTCAACCGCGTCGGGGCCGAGTCGGGCCTCGACTTCGTCGGCCTCAGCGCCGCGATCGGCCCGGACGGCCGGCCGCTCGCGGAGCTGGGCGCCGGCGAGTCCGTCCAGCTCGTCGAGGTGCCGGTCGGCGCGTCGGCCGGCGACGACGTCGACTATCTCGCCCACTTGCGCGACGACCTGCCGGTCGTGAAGGTCTCGTCGTCGACACCCAGCGTCCAAGGAGGAAACCGATGAGCAGCGACACCCAGCCGGGGTTGTTCACCCGCAGAGCGACCGGCCTCGTCCGGGAAGGGCGCACGCGTGACGCGCTCTTCTACAACCTGCTGTGGTCGAGCGTCGGCCTGACGTTCGCCTTCTTCTGGCTGTTCGCCGGCTTCTATCCAGGCGCCAGCGCCCTGCTCGCGTTCCTGATCGCCGCCTGCCTCGGCCTGCCGGGCGCCTTCCTGTACGCGATGCTGACGCAGCTGATGCCGCGCACCGGCGGCGACTACGTCTTCAACAGCCGCTCGCTGCACCCGTCGATCGGCTTCGCCGGCAACTTCTCCTACTCGGTCTGGCTGGCGATCGTGATCGGCGTCTACTCGACCTACATCGCCGCGTACGGCTTCGGCGCCTTCGGCCGCATGATGGCCGGCTTCGGCGCCGGCGACTCGTGGCTCTCCTTCGGCGACTGGTTCTCGACCAGACCGGGCCTCTTCATCACCGGCACCGCGGTGCTGATCGTCTCGGCGCTGATATTCGCGCTCGGCGGCGTGCGCCTCTTCTTCAAGATCCAGGTCGTCGCGTTCAGCCTCTACCTGCTCGGCGCGATCATCGTGCCGGTGCTCGTCGGCCTCTTCACGAGCAACGCGACCTTCGTCGCCAACTTCAACGAGTACGCCGCCCACTTCGGCGTGCAGGACGCGGCCGGCAGACTGGCCGCCTCGGCGGCGGAGATGGGCTTCGCCCCGGCCGATTTCAGCTTCGAGATGACGCTGAGAGCGGTCTCGGTCTTCTGGTTCATCTTCGGCTTCATCTTCTCGTCGAACTACTTCGCCGGCGAGATCCGCCTCGCGAAGCGGACCCACATGTACTCGATGCCCGGCGCCGTCGCGCTCGCCGTGGTCGTGCTGCTCTGCATGGTCCCGACCTTCACGCACGTGGTCGGCTACGACTACGCCTCGATGTTCAGCCTCGCCGACCCGGCCGCCTACGGCTTCGCGGCGGGCGCGCCGGCCTACCCGGAGCTGATCGGCATCGCCGCCGGCAGCCCGGTGATCGGCGCGATCGCGATCATCGGCTTCACGATCGGCCTGCTGACGTGGCTGCCGCAGACGCTGATGCTCGTCTCCCGCAACATGTTCGCCTGGTCGTTCGACAACGTGATGCCGGCGAAGCTGTCGTACGTCGACCCGCGCTCGCGCTCGCCGCTGATCGCGATCGGCGTGATGCTGGTGCTGTCGATCGGCTCGACCGCGATCTACTCGTTCACCGACTGGTTCAGCTCGATCGCGGCGCTCCTGGGCCTGACGCTGCCGCTGCTGGTGACGGCGATCGCCGGCACGCTGCTGCCGTACCGCCACCCGGACCTCGTCGCCTCCTCGCCCTACAGCGGCAAGGTGCTCGGGATCCCGGTGCTGACGGCGGTCGGCTCGCTCGCGATCCTCGGCTTCGGCGGCGCGATCGCGATCCTGCTGTGGGACCCGAACTCCGGCGTCTCGCTGGAGGCCAACAGCGGCAAGATCTTCCTCGTCGCCGGCATCTACCTCGCCGGCATCGCGATCTGGTGGATCTCGCGCGCGATCCGCAAGCGCCAGGGCATCGACGTCGACCTCGCCTACCGCGAGCTGCCGGCGGCGTGATCTAGATGGGTCTGTTCAAGAAGGACAAGAAGGGTGGCGGCAGCGGTGCCGTCACCCGGATGTACTACGCCTCCGACATCCACGGCTCCGAGGTGCTGTGGCGGAAGTTCCTCAACGCGGCCGGCGCCTACAAGGCCGACGTGCTCGTGATGGGCGGCGACGTGACCGGCAAGGTCGTCGTCCCGCTCGTCGAGCAGGCCGACGGCTACCACGTCGACCTGTTCGGGCAGAAGTCGGTCGTCTCCGGCGACCAGCTGGAGGAGATGGAGCACAAGATCCGCAACAACGGCATGTACCCGCACCTGATGTCCAGAGAGGACGTCGCGCGGGTCGCCGGGCTGACCGAGGACGAGCGCGAGGAGTGGTTCGCCGACGTCATGCGGGTCACCTTCGACCGCTGGCTGGCGCTCGCCGACGAGCGCCTGTCGCCGGAGATGCGCTGCTTCGTGATGCCGGGCAACGACGACCCCGAGGGCGTCGACCGCTCGATCGCGGAGGCGGCGAAGGTCGAGGAGTGCGACGGGAGGATCGTCAGATTCGGCGACTACTCGATGATCTCGCTCGGCTACGCGAACAGAACGCCGTTCGACTCGCCGCGGGAGCTGACCGAGGAGGAGATCTACGCGCGCGTCTCGGCGCTCGCGGACGAGGCCGGCGACATGTCGAGGATGATCTTCAACCTCCACGTGCCGCCGTACGACTCCTCGCTCGACACCGCGCCGGAGCTGGACGAGACGCTCGCGGTCGTGATGTCGGGCTCGGCGCCGAAGATGATCGGCGTCGGCTCGACCGCGGTCAGAGAGCTGATCGAGAAGTACCAGCCGATGCTGTCGCTGCACGGTCACGTCCACGAGTCGCCGGGCGCCGTCAACATCGGCCGCACGCTCTCGATCAACCCCGGCTCCGACTACCACACCGGCCGCATCGCCGGCGTGTTGATCCAGCTGAAGGGCGACACCGCCCGCCACCAGTTCGTCACGGGATGATGAGATGAGCGCCATGACCGACACCGGCTCGTTCCTGAACCGCCTCCCCGCCGAAGGGCAGGGGATCGTCAGCGACGCGCAGGAGCGCGGCCTGCGCGTCCGCCTGCTCGGCGGGATCGCGATCCGCCTGCTGCTCGCCGACCGCTTCGACCAGGCCTTCGACCGCCCCTACCGCGACGTGGACGTGATCTGCGGGCGCAAGGACGGCCGCGGCCTGGAGGAGCTGCTGGCGGCGCGCGGCTGGGCGCCGGCTGCCGAGTTCAACGCGCTCAACGGCTCACGCCGTCTGCTGTTCCACGACCCGGCCAGCGAGGCGCAGGTCGACGTCTTCGTCGGCGAGTTCTCGATGTGCCACGCGCTGCCGCTCGCCGACAGCCTCGACCGTCCCGGGCCGTCGCTGCCGGCGACCGACCTGGTGATGACGAAGCTGCAGATCGTCGAGCTGAACGCGAAGGACCGCAGCGACCTGTACGCGCTGCTGTCCGGCTGCGACGTCGGCGACGGCGACCCGGCGGCGATCGAGCCGGCGCGGATGGCGTCGCTGACCGGCCGCGACTGGGGCCTGCACCACACCTTCGAGCTCAACCTCGCGCGGCTGCGCGAGGGGGTCTCCTCCGGTGAGGGGCCGGCCTCGGCCTCGACCGCGATCGACGCGCTGATCGCGGCGATGGAGGCCGAGCCGAAGTCGCGCGCGTGGAAGATGCGCGCGCGGATCGGCGAGCGCAAGCGCTGGTACGAGCTGCCCGAAGAGGTCGACCGCGAGGGCTGAGGTCCTCGCGTGCGGGGCGGCGCCGGTTCGCGCGGCGCCGCTTCCGCGCTCGACCGCGCCTCGCGCGCGTCGCCGGCGGACAACTCGCACGCGGGCGGCGCGGGCGCGTTAGGCTCGCATCCATGCACCGCTTCGTCGCGTTGATCGCCGTCGTCGTGGCGCTCGTCGCGCTCCCCGCGGCGGCGCTCGCGCAGGACAACCCGTTCCTCCCGGATTCCGGGCAGGGCGTGCCGCAGCAGAACACGCCGCCACCGCCCGCGCCGGTCGAGGAGAACGACGACGACGACGGCGACATGGGTGCCGTGACGGTGATCGGCATCGGCCTCGCGGTCGTCTTGCTGATCGGCGGCATCTGGATCGCGATCTCGCGCGACGCGCGCAGAAACGCGCCCGGCCACAGACGCACGCACACCGCCCGCACCGAGCCCGACGCGGATGCCCGCGCCACCCCCGGCTCACGCGGCCGCCACCCGACGCGCTCGTCGCCGAGAGGCCGCAAGCACAGCAAGCAGGAAGCGGCCCGCCG